>JAHIYG010000278.1 GCA_018815265.1 Candidatus Altarchaeota archaeon
ATTCCCAAAATACTGCTGTATGTACTCCCTCAAATAATTGGTTGTTATTGCAGCTTCGGTTATTCCGTTTGCTGATAGGTACTCCAGTATGTGGGCAGTCACTGGTTTGTTGAGTATTGGTATTAAAGGCTTAGGTCTCGAGAATGTGAGCGGACGCATGCGGGTACCTAACCCTCCAGCTAATATTACTGCTTTCAATTACCCCAACCCTAGATAACTATTTTTATTAATCTTATTTAGAGGGATACATTTAAAAATGCACAAGTTACCCTATAGTTTCTTCCCGGTTAGTTGTTCATATGCTTCTATGTATTTTTTGCTGGTTTCTTGGATTACCTTCTCTGGTAGTTGGGGTGCTGGGGGTTCTTTGTTCCATTTTATCTCAAGTAGGTAGTCTCTGACGTATTGTTTGTCATAGCTTTTCTGGGGGCCGCCGGGGCGGTATGTTTTTTTTGGCCAGAATCTTGAGCTGTCGGGGGTTAGGGCTTCGTCTATGAGGATTACTTCATCGTTTAGGATTCCGAATTCGAATTTT
Source organism: Candidatus Altarchaeota archaeon (assembly GCA_018815265.1). Classification (GTDB taxonomy): domain Archaea; phylum Altiarchaeota; class Altiarchaeia; order IMC4; family SCGC-AAA252-I15; genus JAHIYG01. Next base: position 536 of record JAHIYG010000278.1, read on the forward strand.
GTGTCGCATATTATGATTCCCCTGGATTCAGCGTGTTTGTCTGCTTTTTCATATAGTTGTATTGTGGTATTCCTTAGTTTTTCGGCTGTTTCCTCACCTACTATCTCTGTTGTTTCTTCAAATGATATGTTTATGTCGTGGCCTGATTCGGCCTTTGTCGCAGGCGTGAATATTGTTTCTGGCAGCTTGTCTGATTCCACAAGGCCTTTCGGCAGTTGTATGCCGCATACGCTTTGTTTCTGCTGGTATTCAGTCCACCCCGAACCTGCTAGGTATCCGCGGGCGACGCATTCTATTGGGAGGGGCTGGGTTTTTTTAACCAGCATGCTGCGTCCTTCTAGTATATCCTTGTGTTTCTTCAGTTCTTCAGGGTATTTGTTTACGTCTGTCGTTATCATGTGGTTTGTTATTATGTCTTTTGTGTTTTCGAACCAGAACGCCGATATTTTGTTGAGGACTTCGCCTTTGTGGGGTATTCCGTTTGGGAGTATCGAGTCGAATGCGCTTATCCTGTCTGTTGCAATGAGCAGTATTTTGTCTCCTAGGTCGTAGATGTCCCTCACTTTTCCCCTGCCGTGGAGTTTAAGCGGCAGGTCTGTTTTTGTTATCTCTTCCATGGCAATGATATGGAGTGTATGTTAAAAAGTTTTAGTTTGTGTGGCGGATGTGTGTGAGGAAGAAGTACCCCATTAGTGAGAGAAGAAGGAAAACAGGCAATAATGGCAGCTTTATCTCCTCATTGGCGGCGATAGTGGGTGCCTGCTGCGTTGGCTCCCCCAGGGGTGGAGTGGTTGTGGTGGTTGTCAGCTCCGTGGCAGGCAATGTTGTTGTTTGGGGTTTTTCCGGTGTTTTTGTACCTATGTAGTATAGTGATGCCTGTCTGGTGGTGTAGACTATTTCCGGGTTTCCGTCGTTGTCTGCGTCTGCTACTGCCGGGTTGCTTCGTATGGACTGGTTGCTTTCGTGTTGGTAGATTGTTTTTCCGTCTGAGTTTATAGCATATAATGTTCCCTTGTCTGTGCCGATTATTATCTCTGGTTTTTGGTCGTGGTTCAGGTCTGCAAGCGATGGCGACGAGTATATTGGCGCGTTTGTAGTGTATCTGAGTATTCTTGCACCAGATGAGTTGAGGATGTACAGGTTTTTGTCTTGGGAGCCGAAGGCTAGTTCGTTTCTGCCGTCGTGGTTTATGTCTGCGACTGCAGGCGACGAGGATAGTTCTGCGTGGGAGTCGTATTTCCATTTTGATGTGATTTTTGTCTTTGTTATTCCTTCCCTAACGCATCCCTCAGGCCCGCATACCCTGTTTATGTCTTCTGTGTTAGATAGGGTTTCGTAGAGTGTTTGGATTGTCCCGTCTGAGGAGGTTATTATCAGTTCATCGTATCGTGACGATAGTGCTGCCGTCGTCGGAGCAGCATTTATGTCTCCGTTTGCCTGGTACATCCACACCTTGTATGGGGGGGAATATAGTATGTAGACTGTGTTGTCTGTGCTGCCGAAGACAAGTTCATCTATGCCGTCGTAGTCCACATCATATACTGCAGGGTGTGTTGTTATGGCTTCCAGAGTCTGATACTGCCATTGCAATACGCCTTTAGTGTTTAGTCCCCGGATTATCCCGTCTGACGCGCCAAAAGCCACTATGCCATTAGAAGATATTGCCTCGGCCTGAACCCCTAATGGGATTTTATAGCTCCAGTGTATAGTCCCGTTTTTTCCAATGCAGTATATTCCCCCTTCAGTGCTCGCCAGTATCTCTGATGTGCCGTCGCCTTCTATGTCTGAGAGGGAATATGCTGTTATTTCCTCGTCTAGTTTTTTTGTCCAGATTATCTCTCCCGTATTTTTTATTGCATATAGGGTATTGTCTGCTGATGCTAGGACTTCCAGGTTTCCATCTCCTGAGTGGTCTAATTCGACTAGAAGGGGTGGTGCTTTGGTTGCTGAGCCTATGTTTTTACTCCATATTACCCCGTAGTTGCCGTTCGTAACAGGCGACTGCTCGTGGGTAGTGTATCCTTTGTATATGGCGATGTCTTCCAGTGAGTAGTTGCTAATCTGTTTTATAGAGCAATACCAGAGGTTATGGAGTGTTTTTCCGGTCATATTCGACAGGTAGTTTATTCTACAGTCTATTGTGACTTTTGCCTCAATCACCGGTATTTCCGGGTTTTCGGTAGTGTCGCAAGGGAGTTCAATCTGAAAGTTTGACAGGTTATAGGGGAATGTGATTTTCTCCGTTTTGGAGGGGGGTCTGCTATGCATGTATTTCATCATTGAGTTGAATTCATCGGTGGTGTATCCTGTGATGTTGCGGAATTTACAGCTCCAGTTTGACTGGATTTTACTGATTGGATATCCTCTAGTGGAGTAGAAGCTACATTTAGGGTTTAGGTTGGTTTCTTCAACTTTGTAGTTTGCCATGTAGAGGTTTGACAGGTTAAACTGGTAGATTGTGTTGTTTGAGTATTTACAACTCCATCTTATGATGTTGTTTCTTTTTTGGAAGGAATCAGTCGTATCCAGGTAGCCGGTTCTTTTCTTGTTTTTCTGGTCCATCGACCATTCGTCGGTGGTTTTGAGTGTTGCCCCAAATATGTTGTTTTTTTCATCTGGTTCCGGCATTGAATCTCTTGAGTCTGTAATGACTTCGATTAGGTGTGTCCCAGAGGATGTTGTTGTGTTTTGATGAATAGTTATTATTTCATAGGGGTGAAAGTCCAGTGTCTGCGTTGAGATGTTTTTGCGATCCAAGTATATGTCGGTCTGTATGTTTGACGCGTAGGCTTTGCCGCGGTTTTCCAATTCTATTTCGATGGTAGTGAGTTGTCCAGGAGATGTGATTTTTGGGTTGAAAACTATTTTGTTGACTTTGATGTCTGAGGTCTGGCCGTATGCCCGGAGGTAGTAGCCTTCTGGAGAGTAGATTATTCCTCGGTAGTATGAGGGGGTGTTTTTCATTGTCCTTGAGAAGTTCATCGACCATTTTATCTCTCCCAAAGCGTCTATTGCATAGAGATTGGTTCCTGCAGACACATATATTGTGTTTTCATAGGTGAATGGTGTTGAGTAGACGGAATCGTTTAATGTTGTTTGCCAGTTGACTTTGCTGAGGTAGGGGTTTAGGGAGTATATTTTTTTGTTTGTAGCAGCAACTATCACTTGGTCTGTGTGGACTATCGGGGACCCGTATATGGTGGAGTTTAGGGTGTAGTTCCAGACTATGTCTCCGGTGTATTTGTCTAGTGCGTATATTTTTCTGTCGCTTGATGTGAAGTAGATTAGGTCTTTGTAGTTTGCAGGGGAGTATTTGAAGTATCCCTTGCCTGTGAGGGTCCAGATTGGCCGGCCTGTAGAGTTGATCAGGCAGTAGACGTTTTTGTCTGTTGAGCCGACATATATTTTCCAGCCGTCGACATATGGTTTAGACTCTATTGCTGAGCCTGTTAGGTATGACCATATTTGTTTTCCTGTTTTTGCATCGAGTGCGTAGAGTCTTGAATCACCGCTTCCAACATATATTACGCCGTTATGGTGGGTGGGTGGGGATTTTACGGGGCCTTCTGTGAGGAAGCTCCATCTTGTTTTCCCTGTTGTTTTGTTGACTGCGTATACTGCATTGTTCATGGAGCCGAAAAAAATCATTTCCCCGAATAATTCAGGTGTGGA
>JAHIYG010000279.1 GCA_018815265.1 Candidatus Altarchaeota archaeon
ACCTTTAAAAGCATATACACTGAAGACCAGACGCTAAGATCCGTAGAAAAGAAGGACTATGTCTTCATCAACCTAAACAATCTAGACCTCTACTACATTATGCAAAAAAGAAAAGGTAATGCCACAGAGAACACACTAATGCGTTCGGACATAATAAAAAAGATATACGAACTTCCGGAAGAGTCGAAAGAGCATCTCATGCATATGCTCCAACATGGAGACCTGTCCATCGAAGACATAGACGGGAAAGAACTTTCCATACTCAAAAACAAGAAAGTGATTGCGATATATGAAGGAAAAAACTACAAAGGAGGAGACCTCAAAATGTATGCTGATATGCTCCTTGACGAGGCTCAGCTATGGATATACCAAATAGTCAAGGAAATAACCTCTGGACTGACTGACTATACAGAAAGCTCCAAGGACAGCAGTGAAAAACCGAAGAAGAAAGTAATGGCGCAAGTCAATATGCCACACTTATTTGACGGAAAATATGACATATGGAAGTTTCTAGAGACAAAAAAAGGCGTTGATGCGGAATTTGAAGTTGACCCGTTGAAATACACTTCAAAGGAGCTTTCAATACTTCTTGTCGCAATATTCAAGGCAGAGTTAAAAACTGAAGGAATCATATTCATGCCATATTACCGGGCTAAATACACTGATGTCAACAGCTCATACGTGACAAAATATGAAGTCCTATACTGTCCAAAATTCAAAGGCGTCAAAGACACGTCAGAACCTAAACCCAGCGGGAAAAAACCACCAAAAAAAACAGGGATTAGGGGGCTCAAACCCGCAACAGCCGGAGAGTTCAAACTTATCAAATAGCCGTTAGAACCCATATCCTCCTAGTTAAGCTTTTGTGTATCCTAAAATCAAACCAGTCAACAACATCAAATAATTCCGTCTCAAAGACCTTGTCAGACGGAAGCATCAAAACAAGATGCGAACCAACATCAAGAAAACCCCGCGCAGACACGAGAAACCGGTCATACAACAAATCCACATCTTCGCTTGTATATGACGCCCGCCCATACGGTGGGTCAGTCACTATTGCATCGGCTTTGTAACTCATATCCACTGCGTCGCCTATTTTTATGTCAGCCTTCAAACCATACACCCTCAGATTCTGTAGGCACCCATCAACCATCCTACCATCCACGTCGGACCCACCTACCACCATACCCATCAAACCAGCCTCTATGAGTATGCCCCCAGTGCCGCAGAAGGGGTCGACAACAAAGTCGCCTCTGCTGACATGGGAGAGGTTAACCAAACACCTCGCCAACTTAGGATGCATGCTTGTAGGATGGAAGTAAGGCCTATACTGTGGTTTCCTCTTCTCATAGGTCCTCTCAAAATCCAATCTTACAGCAGAAACATAAACACCATTGAAATCAACAACGTCTATGCCCACATCAGGATTCACCAAATCAACCCTCCAACCTAACCTATCCAAAAGCCCGCCGAACTTTTTCGCAATGTCTTGGGAAGCATACACCTTAAAAGACAAAACATCTTCCATGCTATCAAATACCTCCCCCGCCAACAAATCAAGGGTTTTACCCTCTCCAACAACCTCGCCTGCACAAAGGGTATAGGCGAGCCTACCCAAAAAAGACGGCTCATCAACAACAGCATCCAAAAGCACAAGGCGCCCACACAACTCCAAACTATGCTCAATAGACTCCCCCTCTAAAACAGCTCGCAACTCAGCCAAAGGAAGCCTGTCATGCTCGCCGGAAAGCCTTAGCAAAAACCTCATAAAAAAACCCGCTAGAATAGGTTATTTATCCAACCAAAACATAAAAATAAGGAATCTTTAAATGCATACTATGTCAGATGATGTGAACGCAAAAATCGGATTAGAGATTCACGTTCCACTGCGGACTGAGCGCAAGCTCTTCTGTGACTGCCCCACAAACTACTGGGACGTTGAAGAGCCGAACATAAATACCTGTCCAGTATGCACTGGGATGCCAGGGTCAAAACCCTACCCACTAAATGAGACTGCTGTCGAGGCAGTAGTTAAAATAGCTGAACTTCTGGAATGTGAAGTAATCTATGAAAACATCTTCATCAAAAGAAAACACTACAACTACCCAGACCTACCCTCCGGATACCAGAGAACTTCCGAACCCTTCGGGGTGAAAGGAACCATTGAAGGCGTTGGAATATGGGAAGTCCACCTAGAGGAGGACCCAGGTAGATATGATTTGAAGTCTGGAAAAGTAGACTACAACCGCTCAGGCGTCCCCCTGATAGAAATAGTCTCTGCTCCAGACATGAAATCTCCAGAGGACGTGAGAAACTTCATGCGCACACTAGTCAACATACTGAAATACAGCGAAGCCACAGTGGAAGTCGGCGGCGTGATGAGGGCTGACGTCAACATCAGCATAGAAGGCGGCGCCAAGGTCGAAATAAAAAACATCAACTCCGTGGCGGGCGCCTACAAGGCAATACAGTATGAAATCATACGCCAGAAGAACGCTATGAGACGCGGTGCAGTCATAAAACAGGAAACCCGGGGATTCAACGAAAAAACAATGGTGACTGTTTCCCAGCGTCTTAAAGAAACGGCAGCCGACTACAGATACATACCTGACCCTGACATCCCACCGCAGAAATTCGACAAAGAATGGGTCGAAAAAATCCCCCTTCCTGAGACACCCCAGCTTAGGAAAAAGCGCTTGATTGACGACTTCGAAGTGAGGGAAGACTTCGCGCAGACAATGGTCCGGGACAAGGACATAGCAGACCTTTTTGAAGACATAGTGGGTGAGGTAGGTCAGGAGATGGCGTCAGCTTGGATATGCCGGGAAGTCCTGGCACAGCTAAACTACCGAAACATCGACTATAGCGAATCAAAACTCACAAGCGCAAACATCACACAGCTAATCAAACTAGTCAAAGATTCCTCCATTACGGAAAATGTCGGCAAAAAGCTGTTAGAGAGGATAATCGACTCCGGCGAAGACCCCCAGGAAATAGTCGAAAAAGAGGGTTTAGGCAGGGTTTCAGACTCAAAAGAGTTGATTTTGGTTGTAGAAGAGGTTTTGAAACAAAGCCCTGATGCAGTGAGAGACTACCAGTCAGGTGAAAAAAAGGCTATGAACTACCTTCTAGGGCAGGTAATGTCTAAGATGAAAGGCACAGGAGATATAAAGACTGTGACCCAGTTACTATCTGATAGACTATGAAAGACTCAGACGACCCCTTCCTTGCAGTAATGAACTTCCTAGACAAAAAAACACCCCGTTCTGTTGAAATGTCGCATAAACTAGATGCACTTGCAGACATGGTAACTTGTAATTTTCTCGTTATAACCTACTTCATGTTTTTCCTGGCTGCAATGGGATTTCTGCTAGCTGGATTTATGATATCCTCAGACAATCAGGAGATAAGGAACATAGGCGGAATATTCCATACATTTTCTGGCTTGACAAATCTTTGCCATCAACTACCCTACCGTACGTTCATATTCGATGGTGTTCCGATGGCGGTATGTGCAAGAGACACAGGAATATACCTTGGCCTCATACTAGGGTCACTTACGGTATTTCTGGAAAAAAGACCTAAAATAATGGACAGTATCAAACTACCTATACTCTCCACGATACCTATTGCAGTTGATGGGATAACACAGACGATACTTCTAATGAGGGAAAGCAACAACCTACTGAGGCTGATAACTGGTTTGATATTCGCATTCGGGGTGGCGGCGTATTTTTCCAACAAAATCCTAGAATGGAAATTCCCGCAACTCCGAAAATATGTAATCCAAACCAAACTAATAATCCCTGACTTCATACTCGCAGCAGTCGTGGTAGTGCTAATCTCTACATTGGTTTCTCAGTCGCTTGGAATTGATTACATGGGGAAAAAACAAGCTTTGGAGAAGGCATTAAACACTACAGAAATGAAAGACTATAAAACAGTTAAAACATACTATGTCGCGTCACTAGCCCCCCTTGCAGTATCTCTTGACCCATTCTACAAAAACCACCCAGACCAGGTGTTAGATGACATAATAGACTCAAACTGGGCTAAACACAGGGTCATACGATTGGAGACTGAAGAAGCTCTCCCCATAAACCAGACGGAAAATATCACATCGATTCTTCTGCAGACAGCTGACCTTGAACATAAATACGGAATATGGGTTGTGGCGCTCCTAGACGAAGAAAACCCAAATGAATCGTCAACATACCTAAAAAACGCAACCGGGGAATACCTATATTATGATCCATTCACAAAAAAACTCATAATGCACAAAAAACACTAGTGCTTTTTATATTGCATCTCCGTACTATATTCTACAATGCGTTTTATTGTCTTATCGATACTCGTCGTTATTGTGTTGTTTTCAGGATGTTTCACGGAGCCCACATGCCATGATGGGGAAAAAAACGGCTTAGAAACAGGTGTAGACTGCGGGGGCCCATGTGAACCCTGCTCTGCAGTACAGGAAAAAAACGATTTTGAAAAA
>JAHIYG010000280.1 GCA_018815265.1 Candidatus Altarchaeota archaeon
AGAGTAATAGATTTTGACGACGCAATTCCCTTATAGTATCAACCGTTACTCCTATGTTTTTTCCTTTACCCGTTCAGCAAGGCTTGCGAATGGATAGTCCAGCTTTATGTAATCGCCTATCTGCACTATGTCACCAAATGGTATTTGCTCCCTGTTGTTGCCTCGGATTTCAGCCAGTTTCCTGCCTTCAATAACCAGTTCCAGTGAATGACTGTCTTTCTTTAGATGCGCGTCTACCACAACCCCCCACCTTCAGGTCATCAAGGGATAGAAGTTCCTTGCCTAACAATTCTTTGATGAGGTAAGTCTCCATAGACTCCATATTCACTGACTTAACCGTTTCTGAGATAGAGGTGAAGTCGCGAAAAAGCTTGATGTTTTCCTCAATCAAATCTATTTCAGAAACAGGTATGAACTCGGTCTTTCTGCCCCGTATAGAAAGCAGTTTTTCCCCTGCAAGCCGTAGATAGACCCTATTGTCTGGGAGCGTGACGTTGAAGCCGTCAACAAAGGCAATACCTAAGCCGGAACCGTCAACAACAGTCTTACCAATCAAAGAATTAACCGTAATCATGTCATAGACAAGTAGGGATTAGGCATAAAAATATATTTTACGACAGCAGTCATATTCTTCAAATTGTTTTTATCCCTACTTTTTCACGCATTTAAGCGCCAAAAACCATCCAGAGCATATGTTTCTCCCGTTCCTTCCAAAAAAGTCAAAAAAGGATATCAATGAAGTTGAAGGTATTCTGAAAAGAAGTTTATCAATGGGAGAAACCCATTTTAAGATGAAATTGATGGGTGTTGGTATGTGCACAATAGATTGTATTTCATCTACTGCGAAGCCGTTTTTTTCTAGTAAAGGCTTTATATCCTCAACATAATAGCATTTTTCCTGGTGATAGCCTTTGAAGTATTTCTTTTTTATGGAATAACCAAGTTTGTAGAGGACATTATTAGCGTTATCCAATGTAAGAATCAATAAGCCGTTTTTTGATAAAATCCGATGGAGTTCATATAATGCAGTTTCAACATCCGAAGTATTTAGATGATCCAGGGTAGAGTTGCTTATAACAATATCAATCGACGAATTTTTTAATGGAACAGCAGTAACAGACGCTGTTATGACATTTAACGCTGGAAAATGCGTTTTAGTTTTTTCACATATTACTTTTGAGATGTCTATTAGAAAAGTTTTCTTTGTTTTTTCAAGCAGAAAATCCGAGAAAAAATCCCCCCCAAACGCCTCTTCAAACCCATCAGTTTTTAAAACAGAAGAATTTGATAATTTACCCTCCGTCCATTCTTCTATAAGCCGGATATGCTGTTGCCGTTTATAGAGTGCAATACCTGTTTCCAAGTGGTGACCAGACATGTTTAATGAAACTTCATCCCAGTAGTCTCTTTCATGCATCATTTTTGTATACGACGTAGTTCCCTAGTACTAATGCGTCTAATTTAGATTCCGAAAACACGGACAGTGCCTGGTGGGGAGTATCCACTATTGGTTCCCCCCTCTTGTTCAGGGAGGTGTTTAATACTACTGGGACTCCAGACATCTTCTGAAATTGAGTTATCAAGTCGTAGTAGATACTTCGGTCTTTGCCAACAGATTGATAACGGGCGCTACCATCCGCATGCACAACAGACGGTATCTTGTCTCTCATAGTATATTTTACCTCCTGAGTCACAGTCATATATTCATTATAGTGCTGTATCTCAAAAAAGTCTTTGATGTGTTTTGACGCAATTGAAGGCGCTAAAGGCCGCCACATCTCCCTGTTTTTTATCCTGTTGACACGGTCCTTAGTATCTTTAAATGTTGGGTTAGCTAATATGCTCCGATGGCCCAGTGCCCTTGGCCCAAATTCCATACCACCCTGAAACCACCCGATTATTCTATTTTTAGCTAAAAGACTTGCGGATTCTGCGCTTACGTCATCGTGTCTTTCATATTTGAATCCTGTTTTACTCAATTCCAGCTCAATATCCTCCTCAGTATATGCCGGACCAAGACCGACATCACCCAATATAGATTTTTTTTTGTTGTATTTTGAGTGTTCAAGGAGTGCAGCCCCCAAGGCTGAACCAGCATCCGATGCAACTGGTGGAACGAACAGATTTTCTGTATAATCCTGTCTGAGGAGTTTTCCGTTTGCCAAACAGTTTAAACCACAACCTCCAGCTATGCAGAAGTTCTTGTATCCAGTCTGCTGGTGTAATAGAGCAGATATATGCAGTAATATCTTCTCATATATTTCTTGGGCGGTAGCAGCAATGTCCTTGTGTTTGGGGGTTATCTCCTGCGCGGGCTTTCTCGCAGGCCCGTATGCAAGATAGTCTTCTAAATCCATATTGCCAGAGTGGATTTCTAGAATTTTCAGTGTTTTTTTTAGGGTGCTTTTTATAAGGCTTAGGTAGAAGTGGTTTGTTCCGAGGCTGTATCCTCTGCCATCCAGTTTATAGAGGTGATTTTGATTAGTTTTAGGGGTGCCATATGCGGAAAGGCCCATAACCTTATACTCATCGCTGTTACCTAGAAAGCCCAGATACTCAGTGAACTGGCGGTACAGACGGCCGAGTGAATGAATGTAGTCATATTCCTTAAGAATTTCTATTTCATCCCCTTTCCCAATGCCTAAAACTGTTGATTGCGTCTCCCCAACCTCATCCAAGGAGATTATATTAGATTTTTTCATCCCAGAGGAGAGATATGCGCAAGCCATATGCGACAGGTGATGCGGGTAGAAAACCATTTTTTCTCGGGGGAGTTTGTCTTCTAGAAGAGAGTATCTCGCAAAATCACGCATATACTGGGGGGCGTTAAATGCCATGAAAGGTTTTTTTATTGTTAATTTTATTATTTTTTTTCTCCAATAGTCTTTTGAACCCCAACCTACTGCCACAGATTCTATGTCGGATTGGCTTATGCCCTCTTTTTTAAGGCAAGAACTTATTGCCTGAAAAGGCGGAGTCATCCTGTGATGCTTTATCCTGCTGAATCTCTCCTCCTCAGATGCAGCAACTATTTCGCCATCTCTTAGTAAAACTGCTGCTTGATTGTAGGAAACAGGCCCGGTTATACCAAGTATGTAAGTCATATATTGTCCCTTCCAATGCGATAATCCAGGCCTTCTTCAACCCTGATAATCTTGGAGGTTTTTTCATTTGATGCTACTACCTTAGCCAGAGGTTGTATGAACTGCGAAGACCATGGGATATTATAGGCCCCCACATTGCAGACACAAACCTTATCACCCTCCCGAGGTAAGTCTCCCTGGAGAGTAGTTGATATTTTATCGTTGCTCATGCACAACGGACCAAATAGTGAAATCTTTTTCTTTTCATCTGACGGCCTAGTAAGGTTTATGCAGGGGTATTGTTCATAAATGCAGTTTGGGAGATTGTTTATCCCCACATCCAACACCGCAGACTTGTTTTTAACGGCTACAACAGAGGATATCATGTGGATGCACGGATTTATAATCCATCGGCCAGGTTCAATCCACAACTCTATTTCCCCGAGCTGCGGGACTATTTCAGATGTGAATGCAGCACATATGTTTTCTGCAAATCCGTCTATGTCCTCTACTTTTTTAGGGGATGTGCAGGCTAAGCCCTCTAGGTTTTTTGAGCCAGTGAATTTATCAACCATCCTGAGAGAATGGGCCATTAATGTTTTTTTTGCACTGCCGTGTACTCCAAAACCCCCCCCGACATCAACAAAGCTTATTTCATCCTTAAAGTCATGAAGTGTTGATTTGATGAGGGTAGAAAGCCATTTGATGGCCTTAGAATGTTTAGTGGAATCAGTTAGTTCACTTCCTAAGTGAAAGTGGACACCCTCCAGACACACATCGTTTTTGTTTATTAATCCGAGGGCTGAATCCAGATGATTCCTCTGTAAACCAAACCTTGACCACTCCTTATTTTTCAGATATGGGGGGGACAGCCTAAGTGCTATCTTCAGGCTGGGGGTTTGGAGGGATAATATTTTTTTAAGCTCATCCAGGTTATCAACAACAATCATTGCTTTTTTCTTAAGAGCATATGTCAGTTCGGCATTTGTTTTGCCTGGACCATTGAAAACAGTATTTTTTACATTCAGTTTTGTCGCTAATTGCAGCTCTAAACCAGAGGATACTTCAGCCCCAAACCCATGCGAATGTATTGTATGAAGGAGGTGGGGGATGCAATTAGCCTTGTATGCGTAAAAGACATGTGTTTTTGGATAGCGCTTGTAAAAGCTATTTTTAAGTTGTTCACACCTTTTGTTAAGCTCTACCTCGTCTAAAATGAAAAACGGAGTTGCATATTTATTTGAAGTGGCGACAAGGGTTTTTATTTTGTGATTGTTTAGATTAGGTAACAACATGAAGTATATTATGCACAGCCATTAAAAGGCAGACAACTGCATGAAAACAAATGAAAAAGAAAGCCGGTAAAAAAAGGGTTAGTAAACGCGGAAAAACGCGGAAAAACAATTTAATAGATAAGGTCGCAGGGGATAAAACCAGGTTATTTTTACTTGCAATTCTCGTAGTTGGGTTGTTGATTAGATTGTATTTTTTCATAGGCTTTAACCGTTCAGACGTTCCCCAATATGCAGTTGAAGCCTTTTGGGTGGAGAAGGAAGGATTGAAGCTGCCGTTTACGATTATACAAACCCGCTTGATGATGATATACCCCACGGTAGTGTTATACAAAATATTCGGGATAAACAATTTTTCCATATCTATCCTGCCATTAATCTATGACCTGGGGAATATAGTGTTGATTTATTTGATGGGCCGTCTTTTTTTCAGCCAACGAGTCGGCTTAGTTGCCGCTCTACTTCTTGCGTTTTACCCCTTACACGTACTTTATTCAACACAACTCATGCCAGATGTTATAATAGCATTTTTCACATCCCTATCACTTTATTTGCTCTTCAAAAGCGATTTTACAGATGGAAAAAATGAAAAAACCACTTATCTGGGAGCCAAAAAAAGCGAGATTATCAGTTTTTGCGGGGGAATATCCCTTGGGTTGAGCTACCTATTGAGGGAGCAAGCACTCATATTCCTTCTTTTCATCGGCATATACTGCGGATTTAACATAATCATAAAAAAGAGGGGTTTAAGGAACTACGTTTTTTTCATGGTGGGGGCGTTTATAATTTTTCTTGGGGAAAATCTGTTTTATTACCTTGTTCTTGGGGGAAGCATAGAAAAGTTCTTCTTCTATAGATATGATATTTTTTTTAAAACAGCTGAGGGCTCCATAAACGACGATATATTATACC
>JAHIYG010000281.1 GCA_018815265.1 Candidatus Altarchaeota archaeon
GTGATGACCTCCTGGGAGGGAACATCCAATAAAGCCTCACGCATGTCCACCCTGTAAACAAGCTCTACGAAGGGTATTACTATGTTCAATCCAGCACCTAATGTTCGGTTGTATTTTCCGAACCTCTCGACGATGCCTCTTTCAAAGGGCCTTACTATAAAAACAGACTTTATTGCAAGTACTGCAAACACTACTGCTGCGAAGATGAAAATTAAGGTGTCTATGTCAAAGGGTGCTGCCATAGTTTAAATATGGTCTGTTCAGGTAAAAAAGTAGTCTGACACCATTATCCTTCGATTGAATAGTGGAAGTCTCCCCCCTCCCCGTTTTCTCTAGTTTATCTAATGTGGGGCAGATGACTGTCTTTTGATAGTGGAGGGATATAAACTACCCTCTACTTTACTATGGAGATAGTGTATTCTATGGCTGTGGTTGTTGATTTTTTAAGGGTTGAGTCACATATCTATTCAATTGGTGTGTGATTAATATGAGCAAGCGTCTTTCAGAGTTATATGGGATGGACATCTACACTCAGAAGGCCCAGTATATCGGGCGTGTTGAAGATGTCATTTTGAATGTCGACAAGGGTGAGGTAATGAGGCTTTGCCTTCAATCATTTAGGGGTGGAAGTTTGACCCCGGATGATATAAACCGGGTTCTGCAGGAGGAAAGCATAAGTTATGACGAGGTTGTCGAGGTCGGAGACATAATCATAGTCCAGAAGGGCCCAGTCATCAAACCCCAACCTAAAAAGTAGTTTTCTTGGGTCACATGAATAGAAAAAACATAGTTTCTAAGTTAGACTATTTCCTGGGGGAGGATATTGGTTCGGGGGATGTGACTTCTTCTTTTACACCTGATAAAAAGGTCATTGCATGCATTAAATCCAATTCACAAGGTGTTATTGCTGGTGTGGATGAGGTTTCTCGCATCTTTAGGGGGGAAAAAATCAAGTGTAGGTTCCATGTGAAAGATGGAGATAGGGTTTCTAAAGGCCAGGTTATCGCATCGGTTGAGGGTCGAGCGAGGGATATTCTGCCTGTTGAGCGGACTGTCTTGAATATTTTGTCTAGGATGAGTGGTGTTGCCACACTCACGAGAAAATATGTGGATGTCGTCTCTAAAGTCAACAAAAGGACGAGGATTGCGGCGACGAGGAAGACCGTGCCTGGTTTCAGGTTTTTTGACAAGAAGGCGGTTGTCGTTGGAGGGGGTGTAACTCATAGGATGGGTTTGTATGATTTGATACTGATTAAGGACAATCATTTGATGGTGTTTGGCGGTGATATTTCATCTGCTATCTCTCTTGCCAAGCGGAAGTACCCTAAAATAAAGCTTGAAGTAGAGGTTGACACAGTAGATGGTGCGGTTGTTGCAGCCAAGGCGGGCGCTGACATGGTGCTTTTAGACAACATGACTCCCTCTAACGTGAAGAAAACTATTGGCGAGCTTACAATGCATGGTCTTCGGCGCAGGGTTTTGGTTGAGGCGTCCGGAGGTATAAACTTATCTAATGTGAGAAAATATGCGAAGGTTGGTGTTGACTGGATTTCACTTGGGGAGTTGACTAGGGCTGCGGTCGGGTTGGACTACGGGATGGACTTTATGAAGGTTTTATAGGTAATCACCTAAACGTTATATGCGGGTGATTCGCTAGCTAACTGATAAGGTAAATTATTGAATTTTGATAATAGGTTTACATTATCGGTTATTATAGGGTTTCATCCAAATATTTTCTCCTATGGGGAAATGCAAGCTTGACTCAAAAAGGGAATGCAACTCATCATGCATAGCCTACGACATATCAACAGGCAAATGCACAGCATAATTCTTCACCAAAAAACAAATTGTAGTGCCTAACTACTTACGTAACTGTTTAGTATGTTGTGGTAATCTGTGTTAATATCTGCCTAGTTGCGAGTAGGGGGTTAGGCGTTGTTTGCATTCTCGTATTCATTAGTGTGTTGAGTATGTCGTGTGTTTTTGCGGATTTCTCACCACACAGATTACTGACTTTGCGGTGGATTACCTGATGTCGTAGCCCTTGTTCTGCTGGGTTATTGTGTGAAGGTATATCTGGTTCGCGTATGCAGGTGAGGTATTGAGGCAGCCTAAGTTTTATCCGCTTCGCTATCATTTTTGATATGCTCGTCTTGTATTTATTCCTAATCACCCTTTGTAGCTTACCCTCAAACAGTTGGTAATATGTTTGTCTTTCGTTTGGTGGCGGTGGTTTGTTTTGGTATTCTTTGATTTCGTGGAAAATCTTCTGTAGTCTTTTGTGTAGTTTATGGTGTTCAGGGTGTGGTTTTTTCTTCTCTGTTAGTTCTCTTGCTTTTCTGATTAGGTACACCCAGCAGGCTTGTTTCTGACAGTTTAACCTGTTGTATGCTGTGTAATCATCACTAACGACCACTCCAGAGTAGTCTTTTCCAAGTATTCGTTTGGGTACTTGTCCACCTCTACTTCTTTCAGTGTGGTAGATGATGTCTTTTTCGGTCCTGAATATCCATGTCCACCACTTGATACCATCAACACGACAACCTGTTTCATCCGATGAGTGTACCTACTATCTTTCAGGTTTAACATCATGGAGTCATATGCTGGTGTTAGGTGTTTTCCTATTGAGTATAGTCCTTGTGTCAACGCTCCTTTGGTTATTGACAGATCCCAGACTTCACGCATCCACCACGTTTGTTCCGATGTGACCTACTTTCCTACCTGGTTTTTTACCCTTGGATTTCACTTGATTGGGGCGTATCCAACCAAATGTTTTAGCATAAGATTCAATAGACTCCAGTTTCTTCTTCAATTGTTGGATCTCTTTGTGTAAATCTCTAATAGAGAGCTTTGATTAACCCCTATATGACTTCAGTAAAACCAGATTTTAGGCGGAATCAAAGCTTACTTGAGTGTTTTGATTAGGGATAATCAAAAC
>JAHIYG010000282.1 GCA_018815265.1 Candidatus Altarchaeota archaeon
ACCTGTCAGAGATTCCAAAACTACTTGATGCCCTCCGAGAAAGTGATCTGGTAATCGGCTCCAGATTCAATGGACGAATTGAACCGGATGCCATGCCCCTCATGCACCGCATAGGAAACCCACTCCTCACCCTGCTCATACATATCCTGGGAGTCAAAGTCTCTGACGCTCACTGCGGCTTCAGGGCCATGCGCAAAAAGACATTTTTGGAGTTAAGCCTTAAGTCAAAGGGCATGGAATTCGCCTCAGAAATGCTTGCCACGGCAGTGAAGAAAAACCACATAATCTGCGAAACGCCGATACACTACAGAAGACGCAAGGGAAAATCAAAGCTTAGGACCTTCAGGGACGGCATAAGGCACATAGGATATATACTAAGTTCATCAATCACGGGAGTTTGACATGGCTCACAAAAAAAGCAAGGCAAAGATTTCTTTCGTCTACGACATGGCATACCCCTACCATATCGGCGGCGTAGAAGTAAGAAACTACGGACTTGCCAAAAGACTTGGGCAAAAAGGATTTGAGACACACATGCTATGCGTGAAACTTTGGAGCGGAAAAGACTCAACAGTATTTGATGGCATAAAATACTATGGCGTCTGTTCATATGCAACCCAAAAATTCAGAGGAAAAAGGAGTTTTTGGGAGCCGCTGAAATATGCGCTATCACTCTACCCGGCGCTTAAGACAGCCGGCCCTGATTTAATAGATGCCAGTGCATTCCCATACCTGCACCTGCTTCCATGCGCATTGTACTCAAAAATGCATGGTGTGCCTTTGGTCATCACCTGGCACATGTACTGGGGAGATTGGTGGATTAAATACAAGGGTTTTCTCGCTGGTTCGGCAGGATTGCTCGTAGAGCGCCTGTCACGGCACCTGTCAAAAAACAACATCTGCGTCTCAGAGACTGTCAGGGGGCTGGCAGGCATATCGGACGCATATGTAGTGCCTAATGGAGTTGATTTGGATTTAGTTAAAAAAATCCCCCCCAGCAAAAAGAAATCAGACATAATCTATGTGGGCAGACTAATCGATGGAAAAAACGTCGACTTGATAATTAAGGCCCTATCACAAATGAGAAAAAAAGCGCATCTTGTCATAGTGGGGGACGGGCCGAAAAGGCAGTATCTCGAAGAACTGGCCAAACAATGGAAATTGACAGGTTATGTGGAGTTCACTGGTGCATTGAATCAGGAGGAGGCGCTCTCACACATGAAATCCTCGAAAATCATGGTTCACCCATCCTCTATTGAAGGATTTGGGATAGCATGCGTTGAGGCGATGGCATGTGGGCTGCCGGTAGTTACTGTGGACTCAGAAAACAACGCCTCAAACAAACTCATAAGAGATGGAGTAGATGGTGTGGTAACCAAACCACGCGAAGAATGTCTGGCGTCTGCAATGGATGCTTTGCTGTCCGACAAGACAAAACTCAAGAAGATGTCCCACAATGCAGTAAACAAAGCCAGTAAATACTGCCTCGGCATCCAAGCAGAAAATATTTCAGAAATATACACAAGACTGATTGCCGACTAATTTTAATCTCATATGCTCTAAGGTAAACCATGGTTGGCGCGGCTCCCAGTTTCAGCGACGTGCATATTCTAAGGGCCTTATTGACACTGCATGAAAATCCAACCGGCAGGAAGAAGCTTGTTCAAATACTTGGTTTGGGAGAAGGCAGCGTTAGGACGATAATCAAGCACCTGACAGAGGACGGCCTAATAAAATCCTCCTCTCAAGGCCATAAAATCACTGAAAAAGGCGAGAAAACAGTTCTTGAAAGACTAAGATTATTCAGCAAACCCAATGCTGTGGATTTGAGGGATATGATTTCAGGAATGCAGTCCCTCATCGTGGTCTATGGCGCAGTGAAATATCTAACCAACATAGTGCTTCTGAGAGACACTGCATTAAGGGCTGGAGCAGACGGTGCATTGGTTTTAGTGTGTGATGGAGATGTTAAATTCCCAGACAGTGGAATGTCCATCTCAGACTATCCCCTCTCATCTGAGTATCTAAAAAAAATCAACCTGAGGGAAGGTGACGTAGTAGTTATCGGCTTCGCGCCGACAGTTCAAAAGGCTGAAGACGGAGCATTAGCTGCCACGTTGGAATTACTCAGCCCCAACTCAAGCCCCTAAAATGAAATTTGGACTAAAATCAATAGAATCTATGCCTCACACAAAATACGTGAAAACGTTTCTCTTAGGCATTTGCTCTATCGCGTGCGTCTTCCCCCTGTTTTTTTTCATCGTATACTCTCCAATTAAGTGGTTGGCAATACTATTTTGCATATCCTGTCTGGCAATCTCGTCATATAGTCTTTTGTACGGATGCTATTTGATGGTTTTTTTTCTTCCATTTTCATATGTCCCAACTATTTTCGGAGAAAACCTATACCTTTGTGAAATCGCAGTATTTGCCATATCATCTGTATTTTTTTTGAAGAAGGGACTAGACAGCAGACCTATTCTAAAAAAAACCAGATTAGACAGGTACATGTTTCTGTATATGATATCCTCTTTTTTTTCCGTGGCATTCTTCTTTTTTGGCAGTGGTTCGTGGAATATTCCAGAAGTCATCAATTCACAAAACGGTTTTTTTTCACTTAGACTATTTGGCATAACTGTCGAATCTTTTTTAGCCTTTTTTGTGGGAGTAAATGTTTTGTCTAAAGAAAAATCCATTGCTATACTAAAACCTCTTTTGGCAGGCGCACTTCTGGCATCTGTTTTCTCCCTCTATCAATTTGCTGTTGGAGTACCTAGAGTCACTGCATTCTTTCACTCGTCAAATTTTTATGGGATGTATCTCGCAATATGCATACCAGCCAGCATTCACCTGTTTACCAAACTAAAACGTAGGGTTTATCTGATGGCTTTTCCATTCCTTTTCTTATCTCTTTTTCTGACTTTCTCGCGTGCATCATGGATTGCCACTTTCCTCTCTGTTTTTTATTATATGGCTTTGGAAAACAGTATCAGCCGATATTTGAAGATTTTAGCGGTTTTTTTTGTGGTTTTTCCGCTGTTGTTTTATTTTTTTCTGGAGACAACCTATGTGAAGCATTTCTTTTATGCTGACACACAATATGGAAAAAATATTCTTGTCCAAAATCAAGGGGAAAACATAGTCAGGATATATCTTGTCAACAAGTACAGAAACAGTGAAAAACAACTCAGGGAGATTATAGTATCCAATGTTTCGGGTTACTTGACCCAACCCCGGAAAGTGTTTATTGACGGTGAGATTACAGATTGTATGCCAAACTGCAGTATAATGCATTATGGCAACTACGTTGAATTCTTGGTTGATAGCAATTTTAGCTTTAATCTAAAAGGGGTGTTTGTTGAGGGTTGGCCCAGGGTTTTAGTTACCCTTGAGGAAGACAATACTTTGACTAGGTTACGTGAATTCACGTATTTTAACGGGATAAGCAGGTGGTTAGGTGGTAGGGTTGATTTTTTTGGGTCACGGCCGCTTTATTGGAGTAGTTACTTGGATAGGCCAAAACTTGG
>JAHIYG010000283.1 GCA_018815265.1 Candidatus Altarchaeota archaeon
TACTAACCCTGGCAATTTACACAGTCACCGAAAAACTATTAATTCATCGGTTATTATATCTACCTATGGTTTTTGAGAAATCTAAAAGAGCCAATTTGGTCCTTTGGTTCATATTCCTACTCTCATCCCCCATGATAGCAGCGTTTGGATATGTTAACCTATACGATAATGATCCCCATTTCGTGCCGATACAGCGCATTTTAACTAACAAGCCCCTCGACAGCTTAAGCTGCGCTCAGTGCATTCGCCAACCACACCTGTATTATTATGTTTCAGCGAACCTGATAAGAGCCCTCTCAGTCCATCATGTTTATTCTCAACTAAACATTGCTAGGAGTTTGAACGTGATTTCCGGAATACTAATCCTCTTTTTGATTTTCTCAGTCATTAAAAATAGTTCATACTCCAACAGGGTTAAAATCATAGGTTTTGGGCTTATCGCATTAAACCCTACCTTAGTGACAATCAATTCCCAGATATCCAATGATTCATTCACGATTTTATTTTCCACACTAACCTTGCTATTTTTCATCAAGCTTTTAAGAAAAACAAACTACATCAATTTCTTCCTTATGCTGCTTTTCACGGTCTTGGCCCTAGCAACAAAATCGACAGCATTGATAATCTTCATTGGGATATCATTGTCCCTCATTGTCAAGTCATTAGCTAACTTTCGCCGTAAAAAACAGATGATGACTTTCCTGGGTTTTTCCCTCCTTTACGTCATTATAGTGCTTTTGATTATGTATCTGTTCATACCCTACTACTCGCTGAGATTCAATCCATTATACGATTTTATTTTTTTTATTGAACATAGCGTCAATGAAATATTAGGTGTTAAAATCTGGGACATCCCACTTAATGACCAAAAAATATTTGAGAGAAAAGTATTCACAAATGCGTTAGGTAGGAATTATTCATATCGTCCAGGATACACATCCTTTAAGGAGTCGATATTGAGCTTTAATTATTTAACCTTGGTTGAAAGCCCTAATATACATTATTTTAAGGATGGAAGATACGTTAATAGGAACTCCTTCTGGATTATCCTGTTTGGGGAGACTCACTCTGTCCATTTCTCAGGGATTCCCCTGGCATGGAGGTCACAAAATCGACGCAGTGATGACATTGAAAGGGTCATCTTCGTCCTTGCAGTAATCCCCACCGCCGCATTTGTTTTATCAATCTTGCTTATACTAAAGGATGCACTCACATCTGTCTACAAAAAAAGGACAAGCTATTTTTCTGAAAACGACGACTGGATTTATGTCATCTACGTGTTTGGATATCTTCTAGCTCAAATTATAGGTTTTTATCTGTACATCAACTTTGAGTGGGCAAGTTTTAGATTTTTTCTCCCTCCAATCCTCATATACTCCCTCCTGCTTTGCACAGCCTTACAGAGGATGTACTCCTACTTTGACGGAAAAAAACACGTGATGAAGGCATTAGAAGTCATAACTGTATGCTTGATGATATCCTATATCCTTGACCTTATGGTTCTGTTTATCGACATCTATAATAAAACAATGGTTTAGGCGCGTAAATCAAATACGTCATTGTTTTTATCTGAGTTATCATGCATTGTCTTTTTTGTGTTTTCGCTTTTTTTCTTAATTATTGTGTCTGCTGTTAGGAGAAGAGGTTTCTTGTGTATTTTAAGTTTTCTTTCGGATATTTCTTATGGCCGCCACAGTAGTCACTTCTTCCACTCAACGGAATGCTGTTGGTGATTTGCCTGACTGCCTGATATTGGGTTCAAATGCTTCTGTATTCAGGAAGAAAGAATCTTCTCAGGATGGTGTTGCCGACGTGGAGGTGTCTCGCGGAGGAAAGCTTCAGGGGGAAATATCAGTATACCTCAAGGGCGTTGAGAGAGCTGGTTTATCGCCTAACAATCGGCTGCCAATACCTGTTGAGGCTTTGGTGGGGGCTGAAGGAGCTAACCTTTTGGCATTGCTTTCTAAGTCCCGTAAAGCAGATATGGGATTTCACGTTGCAATAAGCCCCTCAATATTGCATGCCCACATACTAAATGAGGAACGGCCGTCTGTCAGCATACTGCTTGATTCAGGCAAAAGCCCAGATGAGCAGAGCCTATATGCTGGCGTTGGAACAAGCCTTAAGGGACTTAGGTGGTTTCCGCAGATAGAGTCCTTTAGACGACACTGTCTAATCTGGAAGTCTGACAGAACACCTACTATCCTGGACTTTAAGATACCTGGAGAAAAGCATTCACACTATAACATACACCCAAGAAACTTCACCTCTGCAGTAGGAATATACAACCTACTAAATCCTGCACAGCGCGATTTGATGGCTGCACCCGTTGCCTTAGTGCAGATACCCCATGAATACACCCGAGGCATGTATGATGAAGAGGAAAGGCTAAAGGACGCAGATGATACTGCTTTCACCCCCCGGTACATGATAATTGAGCACCTTAACGGAAGGCGACTTGTGGAGATGGGGAAGGGAACGTCTGAATACCCCCCGACTGACATAAGGTATGTCCAGGCTGTCGCAGGTAAAAATGGCATGGATGTGAAACAGGTGTTGGAAGAGGCGGTAACGATGCCTTTTGCATTCGCAGCATTGGCTCACGAGTTTGGCTATCGCCTCGGGGGAGACTGCCATTTCGGCAACTTTGTATTATGTCCTGATGGGCATACGCGTTTCACGACAGACTTGGGGGATGCAAGAAAGATTCAAGTTTCTGGAGAGGCAGTTGATGTAAAATCAGAGGATGTTTTGAGATTGATGCTTGACACAATAAAATTCAGCCACCACCACAGGAAACACATAGACCTTCCGGACACACTTGTTAAAGCGAAAAAGGCATACGCCCACGACCCCAAAATCTGGGAGAAAGCTGAAAAAACATACCTCGACTACTGGTAGCCCCTAAGTAATTAAAAGACTATTTCAATGGTAAGATGTAATGGAGCGGTTTTTCGTCTGGTTTTTTATTATCTATTGTGTATCAACTATTAGATGATAATCACTGAGGCAAAACCAATTATTGAGGTCATTGAATCCATCGGAGACGCTAGGAAAGTTTTAATTTTGGGTTGTGGCAAATGTGCAACTAGCTGTGAAACCGGTGGGATTAAGCAGGTGAAAGAGATGTGTGAGCTCCTTGAAGGAAAGGGTTTTATTGTGTCCTCCGGGGTGGTTGACGCGCAATGTGACGAGCGTCTGACCTTTAGGGAGTTAAAAAAACACGAAGGATATGACTGCATTGTGTCGATGGCGTGCGGCTCTGGTGTTGCGGCACTGGCTGACCTAACAGAAAAACATGTAGTCCCATCAAACAACACCCTGTTTGTGGGTGTAATAAAACCTGGGCGAATCTATGAGGAACGCTGCAGCCTGTGCGGTGAATGCATGCTGGCGGCAACAGGAGGAATATGCCCTCAGACACGATGTAGCAAAGGGCTTCTACACGGTCCATGCGGTGGCAGCTCAAATGGATACTGTGAAGTAGACAATACCCGCGAGTGCGCGTGGATTATAATAACAAAACGCCTTAGAAAACTCGGAAGAACAGCCGACTTAAACAGGGTAAATCAACCGCGAAAATGCATGCATGCAAGAAAGCCGCGTGCTGTTAAAAAGAAATGAACTTCAGAGAAAAACTACTGGCAGGACAGTTTGTCGTCACCGGCGAGATTGCCCCCAAAAAAGGAGTAGACATCTCCGGGATAATTGAGGCAATAAAGCACCTGCGTGGCGTAGACGCAGTCAACGTCACAGACAACCAACGCGCATGCGTGAGGCTTAGCTCACTGGCAGCATCCAAAATACTATTAGACAACGGTGTAGAGCCGATATACCAACTAACATGCAGGGACCGCAACAGAATCGCGCTACAGTCCGACCTATTGGGTGCATGGATTTTAGGGATAAAAAATGTTTTAGTGATATCAGGAGACCACCCCAGCCTTGGAGACCACCCTTATGCAAAGCCAGTATATGACCTCGACTCAGTACAGCTTATTTCAACAATAAAGGGTCTAAATCAGGGACAAGATTTGGAAGGCAACAAACTCAACCAACCAGCCGACTACCTAATAGGAGCTGCCGCAAACCCTGGAGCCGACGACTTAGACGCAGAAATACTAAAAGTCGAAAAGAAAATACTGTCTGGGGCTGTATTCCTACAAACACAGGCAGTATATGATGTAGAATTATTCAAAACCTTCATGGAGAAGGTGAAACCATTGGGTATCCCTGTGCTCGCAGGCATAGTGCCATTGAAAAGCGCCAAAATGGCTTCGTTCATGAACGAAAACATCCCAGGCATTCACGTCCCGAAACACTTGATACAAGAACTTTCAGACTCCGATAACCCCACCCAAGCAGGCATAGTCCAAGCCGCGAAAATAATAAAAGACGTGAAAAAACACTGCAACGGCATACATCTAATGTCGCTGGGTTGGGAAGATAAAGTCCAGGAAATACTCCAAAAAGCAGGGCTCAGACAATAGTGCCAAAAATATGGCTGCAGTTATTTTGATTTCATAGTGCAAAGCCTTGCTAGATTCTATTTTAACTTTTTAATCGATGTACTATCTATGGCATTATGGAAGAATATTTTTTTTCTATTATTTGTTTTCACTCTTGTTATCCCACTCAGTACACATGTATCTGAAGAGTCATTCCATCAATGCGTTGACTGTAATGTCATACTGATTTCCATTGATACCCTTCGGGCAGACCATGTATCAAGTTACGGATACTTTAGAAATACCACACCAAACATTGATTCTTTCTTTTCAAATGGTTTTTTTCTCATGAACGCATTCAGTCATACACCCTATACCTCTCCCTCACACATGTCTCTACTCACCTCAACATATCCTGCCGTTCATAAGATTAGGAACAATGACCAGCTAAGTACTCACCGGCTCAGGGGGTTAATCACGTTGGCAGAAGTCTTATCAGATAATGGCTATAAAACAGCTGCATTTACTGGAGGCGGAAATGTTGCTAGAGAACAGGGTTTTGATAGGGGCTTTCAATTATTCCATGACGGGTGCTTAATAGATCAAGTGGATGAAGACGGTTTAGAGCCTATCTTTTCATGGATTGATGAAAGCAAGAATCAAAAATTCCTCCTCTTTCTACATACCTACATACCTCATGACCCATATGTTCCGCCAAGAAAATTCAACATTTTTGTCGACCCCAACTACTCAGGGAGTTTAATAAAGACCGGTGAGGAATTCCAGGAAATATTACAAACTGATAACCTCTCAAATTTTAATGGTAAACGGAAATTGTTTTGGAAAAATATGAAGAAAACAGATATTTCTGATGTTAGGCACATGATTTCACTATATGATGGGGATATACTATATGCAGACTATAAACTTGGAATGATTCTCAGATATTTGGAAGAAAATAACCTAGTTAATAATTCCATCATAATACTATTTTCTGATCATGGGGAAGAATTCATGGAACACGGCGGATTCCTGCATGAAAAACTTTACGATGAGACACTTCATGTCCCACTTATTATCAAGATGCCACACTCAGATGGAGGGGTTATAACGTCCCCTGCAGGCTTAATCGATGTATCACCTACAATTTTGGAATATCTTGGTATACCGGCGCCAAATATCTTTCAAGGATCATCACTGAAGCCGCTCATGGAATCCGAGGAAGGAGATAGGATAATATACTCTCAAAAAACCAACAATCAAGTGTCTATCAGAACTCCAAAATGGAAATACATATCTCTTTCAGGAGATGAGGGACTATATGACTTAGTTTCCGACCCCAATGAGACCCAAGACGTTAAACTACAGAACACGGGTCAAACCACATGGTTTAGGGACAATTTGAAAGAATTCAACTCAATAAACTATAAACTTGGCCAAAATAGATACAACACAGACATAAACCTCACCAATTCAACAATTCAGAGACTTAAGGAACTAGGTTATGCCAGCTAATAGTGTATGCGTATTTTGGAATTGTCAATGTAAGGCGGAGAAATAATGGAATATCACACGGCTCCCACGGTATCTCTGTTATATAAACTATCGCGCAGTAAGAAAAATATATATGAAATTAATTGCTGTCTTACTTGTATGCTGCTTGATTGCAGGCACTGTATACGCTGTTAACCTTGGGTCTGTCGGGAAAGATGATAGTAAACCAAAGGGA
>JAHIYG010000284.1 GCA_018815265.1 Candidatus Altarchaeota archaeon
AGCAAAAGTGAATTTCTTTTTAGGGACAACTCAAAAGAGTTATTCTAATTGATTGTTAGATCCGTACAGTTCTTCCGTCCCTTCCCTTAGATTTTGTTGTTTTGGTGGCATGGAATCGAAGGAAGATTATCACATTGAAGAGTACAAAATGGACGATGCAGACTTTGTATTGGTTGCTATGGGGTCAGTCTGCGGAACAATAAAGGCAGTCATAGATGAGATGAGGAAAGAAGGAGTCAAAGTCGGTCTTTTGAAATTGATAACCTTCAGGCCTTTCCCCGCGAAGTTATTGGTTGAGAAGCTCAAGGACTTCGGCACAGTAGCTATTGTTGAAAAGGCGCTATCCCCAGGTCTTGGTGGTCCACTGTATCATGAGATTTCATCGGCTTTGTATGAGGCTGACAAGCACCCGAAACTTCGAAGTTTCATAGTTGGTTTAGGTGGAAAGGACGTGAAACTCGAGCATGTCAGAAAGATTATCAAGTTGACTGGAGACGGTTCAGGAAATAAAGTGGAGTGGATGTTTTAAATGGCTATACTCGGACTAGATGAGAAGGAATACTTTGCGAAAGGTCACAGGGCCTGTGCAGGATGCGCTGAAGCATTAGCGCTGCGTCTGATACTCAAGGTCGCAGGGGAAAACACAATCGTCGTCCACTGTACAGGATGTATGGAAGTCGTATCCACACCATATCCCGAGACTGCGTGGAGGGTTCCATGGATTCACGGAGCATTCGAAACCAACTCTGCAATAGCGTCAGGTGTTGAGCGCGCACTCAAAGTCCAAGGCAAAACCGACACAAAAGTTTTGGTGTTGGGCGGAGACGGCGGAACATACGACATCGGATTCCAGGGATTATCAGGTGCATTTGAGCGTGGCCACAACATAACCTACATCTGCACAGACAACGAAGCCTACATGAACACAGGCATACAAAGATCAGGTGCCACACCATATGGCGCATCAACTACTACTTCCCCTGCTGGCAAGGTCTCAATCGGTAAGGAGGAGCAGAAAAAGGATTTGGTGTCGATTATGGCATCACATGGTTCTCCTTATGTTGCGACAGCATCTGTCGGATATCACGCTGACTTAATCCGCAAGGTCAAGCAGGCGTTGGAGACGAAAGGCCCAACGTTTTTGAATGTCTACTGTACGTGTGTCCCAGGTTGGAAGACTGACCCGATGCAGTCAATCAAAATTCTTAAGTTGGGTGTGGAGACGGGGGCGACGCCGCTTTATGAAATAATAGATGGCGTATACAAGCTCAACATGCCTCAGGACCCAAACAGTCTCAAGCCTGTCGAGGAATATTTGAAGCTTCAAGGTAGGTTCAGGCACTTGTTTAAGCCTCAGCCGAAGACCGAGGAGATTGCAAAGATACAGGCTGATGTGAAAAACAAAATCACTTGCCTCAAGGAGAAGTCAGGCAAAAAGTGCTAAATACAAAACTTTCCTTTTTTAAGGTATTCTTCAATATTTAATTACTTCATTTTTAGGGGTGTAACATATGGATTCAATTGTGCAGGAGGCAATAAACAAAGTTAAGGCGGCTTCCGGTAGTCCGCACTCTAGTTCAAAAAGAGGCGCAGACACTGATGAGGAGCTCAGGAGAATTGTTGAGGGAATTAAAACGTCAATACGCGTTGTCGGATGCGGCGGCGCAGGCTCAAACACCATCGACAGGCTTTTGGAGATGGGCGTTGAAGGAGGGGAAGTCATTTCAATAAACACTGACGCATTGCATCTACTCTATTCTAAGGCCAGGTCAAAGATACTCATCGGAACGTCAGTGACTGGCGGAGTAGGTGCTGGAAACGACCCTGACGTCGGAGAACAGTGCGCTGAATCAGACATAGACAAGATATCGTCTGTGTTGCAGGGCGCTGACATGGTGTTTATAACATGCGGGTTAGGCGGGGGCACAGGAACAGGCTCTGCACCAGTGGTTGCCGAAGTCGGCAAGGAACTTCAAGCACTGACTATCGCAATTGTCACACTCCCATTCCAGGTTGAGGGAAGGGTCCGTGCAGAAAATGCGTTGAAGGGCTTGAAGAAACTTAGGAAATACTCCGACACAGTAATAGTCATCCCAAACGACAGATTATTGGATATTGCGCCTAATTTGCCGTTGAATGCTGCGTTCAAGGTGGCTGATGAGCTTTTGGCTAACTCCGTTAAAGGCATTACTGAGATGGTCACTAAACCTGGTCTTGTAAATCTTGACTTCGCAGATGTTAGGACTATAATGAAGGACGGTGGCACTGCAATGATTGGTTTGGGAACCAGCTCAAAGGAGACCTCTATGGAGGCAAGAAGCAGGGAGTCTGTTGAGAAGGCGCTGACGTCACCGCTTCTTGACACGGACGTGAGCAATGCAACCGGTGCATTGATTAACATCATCGGGTCGCGCGACATGACCTTGGAGGAGGCTGAAGAGATTGTGAGGATAGTCTCTGAAAGAATCAGTCCAGAAGCCGAGATAATATGGGGTGCCCAAATAGATGAGGGATTAGACCGAAACGTCATAAAGACCCTCTTAATACTATCTGGTGTCTCAGTACCTGGTTATGAGGAAGAATTAGAGGACAAGGTCGAGCACGCTGAAGGCAAGGGCTCAGACATAGGGTTGAAATACATTTGAACACACAAATCAACCCTCCCTCACTTTTAATTGATTTAAAGCAGGCGTTGTTGACCCTTTTTATACTGTAAATTCCTTATAGTTGGAGCCACTAAGATGATAGCTCGAGCCATCACCGAGACAAAGAGGATACTTCGTTTGACTCGAAAACCACGGAGGAGTGAATTCACTGAGACTTCGAAGATCTGCGGTGCAGGCATGGCCTTGGTTGGTGTTATTGGTTTCATAATCTTTTTGGTGTTCAGATTGGTGATAGATCAGCTATGACGGCAGATACTCCAAAGATATATGCTGTGAAGGCAACAGCCGGGCAGGAACGTGTAGTGGCGGAACTACTTTATCGTGAGTCCTCCAACAAAAGGCAGATGCTTAAGGCTGAAGGCGGCAAGATTTATTCTGTATTATACACTCCAGGACTTAAGGGCTATGTTTTGGTCGAGGCAAACAGTCCGGGAGTAGTTGAGGACTTGGCAAGGGACGTCCCTAAAACTAGGGGGCTGCTCCTTAAGGAGAAGGGCAATCTGGAAAGCGCTGGTGTAATAAACATTTCAGAGCTTGAGAAGACGCTTAAACCCAAGCCGGTGGTTGCTGAAGTCAACAGGGGAGACATGATTGAGTTGATTGCAGGGCCTTTCAAGGGTGAAAAAGCCAGGATTGCAAAGATTGACAAGGACAAAAACGAAATAACAGTCGAATTGATTGAGGTCGCGGTTCCAATACCTGTTATTGTGAGGGGCGACGACATAAAGATTCTTTTGAGGGATACTGATGAGTAAGAAACAGACAGTAAAAGTAATGGTTGAAGGAGGAGCGGCATCAGCTGGCCCCCCGCTCGGTCCCGCACTCGGGCCGCTTGGAGTAAACACTGGAAAGGTTGTGGCAGAGATAAACAAGATTACGGAATCGTTCAAGGGGATGAAGATTCCAGTGGAGGTCATTGTCGACCCAGCAACCAAGGAATTCGAATTGGTGGTTGGATCGCCTCCTACGTCAGCTTTGATACTTAAGGCAATCGGTTTGGAGAAAGGCGGCGGCAAAGATACCGCAGGAGACATAGGTTTAGACCAAATAATAGAGATAGCAAAAAACAAACAGTCAAGTCTTTTAGCTAAAACTTTGAAGGCTGCGGTGAAGGAGGTAGTCGGAGTATGCCAGTCATTGAAGGTGAATATACAGGGATTGACTCCCAAGGAGATGACTGCGGCAATAAACGAGGGCACATTGGACGCCTACATAAAAGGCGAAACCAAGGAGTTGCCGAAGCTCGTACATAAAGAGGTCAAACTCGAAATACAGGCTGAGTTCGCGCCAAAGGAGAAAAAACCCAAGGCTGAAGCAGCGGCTGAAGCTCAACCAGCTGACGCCAAAGCAGGCGCAGACAAGAAACCCGCAGCGGACAAAAAGCCAGCTGCAGAAGACAAGAAAGGAAAAAAGTAACCCTTTTAAATGTCTGTTGCGTATATGATAGTCACCCGTTTTACTAACAGGCTATCCTGTTAGGAGGGATTAGATGGAAAAAAAGGATTTAACACCAAAGATTGCAGAGGCATTATCGAAGAAGACTGAGCGCAAGTTCAAGCAGACTGTTGAGGTCATTTTCAATTTCTCAGGCGTCAACGTCGAAGGCGAGCACAAAATCAACCTGCAGATTGCGCTTCCCAAAGGCAGGGGCAAAGACGTTGA
The DNA here is from genome assembly GCA_018815265.1 of Candidatus Altarchaeota archaeon. Lineage (GTDB taxonomy): Archaea > Altiarchaeota > Altiarchaeia > IMC4 > SCGC-AAA252-I15 > JAHIYG01. The sequence continues at coordinate 4,329 of JAHIYG010000284.1, forward strand.
AATAGGTGTTTTCTCAGATGGAGACATGAATGTCCGCGCTAAAAAACTGACAAAACATGCATTGTCCAAGGCTGAGTTAGAGGCTATGACTTCTGACAAACGCAAGATGAGGACATATGCAAACCAATGCTATTCATTCATCGCCCAAGCTGACATGATGGGTTTGATAGGTAAATCCTGGGGTATTGTATTGGGTCCCAGGGGGAAGATGCCGCAGCCAGTGCCTCCGAACGCCAATTTGGATGACGTAATGCAGCGGATAAAAAACACTGTAAAGGTCAAAACCAAAAAACTACCTAACGTCCAGGTTCCAGTGGGCGTTGAAGACATGTCGGCAGAAGACTTGGCAGAAAACATAATTGCAGTCTACACTGCAGTCGAACGTGTAATACCTAAAGACAACATTTCATCCATGTTTGTGAAGACCACAATGGGTTCGGCGGTGAGGGTATGGTAGCGCCGTGGAAGACTAAACAGGTTGATGATATATCCTCCAAAATCAAAGCACACAATGTTGTCGGTGTCGTGAGGATATCTGGCATTCCATCCAAGCAGATGCAGTCTATCAGAAAAAAACTTGAGGGACAGGCTGAAGTTGTGGTTCTTCGGGGAAACATATTGAAGAAGTCATTTGAGAATGCGGGAGTCAAAGGCATGGATGACTTTGTAGACGGTCCGTCAGGTGTCATAGTAACTGATTTGAATCCGTTCAGGTTGGAGAAACTATTATATGACAATAAAACAAACGCCCCAGCTAAAGCAGGGCAGAAGGCGCCTTTTGATTTGGTAGTGTCTGCAGGCGACACTGGGTTGCCTGCTGGGCCGGTCATCGGGGAACTGCAGAATGCGGGGATCAAGGCGAAGATTCAGGGCGGAAAAATAATGGTAATGGAGGATTCGGTCGTAGTCAAAAAGGGCCAGCCGGTGCCTGCGAACGTTGCACCAGTCCTTGCAAGATTGGGTATTGAACCCATGGAGATAATGCTGAAACTCGCAGCAGCCCATGAAAAAGGCACAATATACGCTGCAGACATACTGCATGTAGACGAGAAACAGACCAAGGAAAAATTCACAAACGCCTACAGGATGGCGTTCAACCTATCCTACAATGCTAGATACTTCAACAAGGACGTCATCGAACTCCTGTTGGCTGAAGCGGTATCAAAAGCGAGAAACCTCATGATAAACGCGGAAATACTAAACAAAGAAACCGTAGGTATCTACCTCGCCCGCGCAGACGCGCAAGCCAAAGCATTGAAGATGGCCTTGCCAGCGGACTGGGAACAAAAAAAGGCAGAAGAAGCTCCAGCAGAAGAAAAACCAGCGGAAACCTCACCTCCGGAGCCAACTGCAGAAACACCAAAAGAATAAGTTAGAGTCTCGTCTTTCTATTGAAAATTTAAATGAAAGATATTGGTTGTCGGATTACTCTAACCTTTATGAATAACCTAATAAACCAACATGGTTAAGAACATATACTATCTATAATGGATGCACTCTCCAATGCAAAAACTTACCTCAACTTGAGTGAAAAGGTACATGTGTGGGGTAAGAACAAAAGAATACCTCTGGCTGGTATGTTTGGTGGGTACCTGAAAGACAATGTAACTCTGCTAGTTATCAATCGTGTTTGATACTTAATTTGTCTTAGAATACTTTTATTTTTGGTATTTGTTTGGTGGGTTCTTGTTTTTCTGTCTTCATGTGTTTTGCCATGTAGTGTGCGTCTGCCATGCTCCAAGCGCCTATTAGGAGGTTTAGTATCAGTCTGGTTTCTGATTCGTTTAGGTAGTAGAGGTATCCTGTTATTGCTTCGAGGCCGAAGAAGAAGAATGCGCGACTCCACAGTCCAAGGTATACCTGCCCGAGCCCCCCTATTATGAATGATAGCAGTGCTGCAATCAAAGGGTTTTTACCCATTTTTTTTGCCTCCTTTTTTGAACACTATCTTAGCGTCCATTTCGATGAGTTTCTTTGCGTATTCCCTGCTTAGTTCCCTGAGTGTATCCTCGTCTATGTCCCCTGACTTGTATTTTTCCTTGACATCCCTTAGCATATACTCTACCTGGTCTCGCTCTTGCTTCAAACTAGCAAGCTCGGACTCTATCTGGGCGCTGTCATCTACTTCAACAGCCTTTTCAGCGACAAGTTTCGCCAACTCAGGGTAATTGTTTTTCTCGCCAGATCCAAGAACCTGCTTTTTCGCCTGCAAAAACCACGGACCAAGAGATGATGTCCTCTCCCCTATGACTGCTTTGAAGTCGTCTTGTGTAATCGGTCTCTTCTCCCCGTCTTTGATGTATGTTTTCCAAGGCCTCTCAGCAGATTCATCGCATATTTGCTTGATGTCTGCGCTGCTGTAGCCGTCTGTCAACCCAGATAATTCTTCAAAGTTTATACCCTCTCCCAAAGGCAGTTTTTTCGTGTGTAGTTTGAATATTTGTGTTCTGCTTTGTTTGTCTGGTGGGGGTATGAATATTTGGTCTGAGAATCTTCCTGCTCGCCTTAGTGCTGGGTCTATGTCCCATGGTGCGTTTGTTGCGGCGAGTACTGTTACTCC
>JAHIYG010000285.1 GCA_018815265.1 Candidatus Altarchaeota archaeon
ATAGAAAATATATGTATCCATAAAACATCATATGCCAAAGAAATTTTCGTATTTTTTCCGTATCTCTATGAGCTTTCTGCCGTCTGAGACGAAATACGGTTGGTGATAAGCCAATCTTTCACCTATCTCCTGGCCTGGGACTTTTACTGCAGGATATGCTCTTCCATCCTCATCAATCTCCGCCATATACAGTCTTGACTCATTCTTGTACCTTCTTGACGTAAACACTATCCACCTACTATTTGTTGACCAGCTAGCAAGGGAGTCCATATTATCACTGTTGCATTCTAGTCTTTTGGCCTTTCCACCAGATGAGGGAATGATATAAATGTCAGACAGCTCTAAAAACACATCTCCTTCCCCCTCAACCCTGTTGAATGTCATCCATTTTCCATCAGGGGAAAATCTCTGGAAGTACTCTCTCACTCCCTTTTCAGAAGCCCCATGAAATGGCCTAGCAATTCCTCCTTTTCCGTCATTGAATGGTATTATATAAATGTCAGAATCAACGTTTATTGAACTGTTTTCCTCGCTAATCGGTTGAATGGCAAATGACACAAATTTACCGTCTGGCGTTGGTTCTGGAAAATATTCCCTCAATCCCTCCTTATCTGCACCATTTAAACTCCAAAGCTTTTTTGAAGAAACATCATATACGCCAATATCCCCGACATCTCCGTAGTACAGCTCTGCAGTCCTATCACTTGTGTACTCAATACTCTTGGGTATGGCATTAATCTCCAACAAGACTGTTTTATGATCTGGCATCCACGACCCTATCATACTCCCCTTAACCCAAGGTGACCCGCTATCGTTCTTTATCAACTCGTAATATTCACTTCCGTCTGCGTATATAATATCCACTCCATATATTCTTCCCTCTTCGGTATCCCTTCTTGTTGAATAAATCATTTTAGAACTGTCTTTTGCAAATGAATGGCATGAGAAACAAAAAGAGGTAGTCTCAAAAAAAAGTTCTGCCTTGTCGGCGCTAATATCCCTAAAATATATGGGGGGCTTTTGTGTTGCAAAATTAAACGGATAACCAGCCATCCGGTATACTATGTAGCCATCAGCTGGTGATTCTGATATCCTAAATCTAAAACTCTTTCCACCCAACCAACTGTCTTTTTGTCCATACAAATAGGTATCTATGTATCTGTTTTTTGAGCTAGCCTTTATTCTACTCCATAATTCTGATGAAGGACGGAAACTATTCTTCCTTGTCAATACTGTTATGTTCTCGTCTGGAATTATGAACTTGAGAAGCCATATGTCTGCATCTCCTACCCACTCAAATTCTGGAGGTGCTAGGTTTTCCGGAAATGAAGCACCGTCTTGAGGTAGTGTAACCTGGACTTCTCCGTCTAACTCCCTAATAGATATGAGTTCCTCAATTTTATTTAGCTCTGTTATACTGCTCCCATCCAGTATAATGTCTGACTGAATCTCCTGAGAGACCATAAAAAAGTACCACCCTATAAATGAGAAAATAATCAATGCAGTAAAGCATAGAAACACAAAAATAACCCTCTTACGCCTACCCCAATCCATCATTTATTTGTTATTTTATATACTCCTTCTGGAGCTGAAATTTATATGTGTCTTCTTTGTTTTAAATTTTTCGTCTTTATTCATATGTTTCCCACCGTAATTCTTATTTAAATCAATGTCTTATTTAAATGATATAAGGTGCCGATGAAAAAGTCTTATTTTTCTCTTTTGATTATCTTACTCCTGGGCATTTGCCTGAGACTATATGACTTGGGTAGTGAGAGCCTATGGGTCGATGAGGTAAGCACTGTCAAAAATTCCAAATTGAGTTTTGTTGATGGAATTTTAGACCCATTCAATAATCACCCACTCCATGGTATTCTTCTACACTTTTGGATTAGGTTATTCGGGGACTCAGAATATTCAGTCCGGTTTCCATCCGTTGTTTTCGGGGTTTTTTCAATTATTATGGTCTTCTTTTTAGGAAGACAACTATTTGATGAAGACGCAGGATTAATCAGCGCTTTTCTATTGAGTGTATCAGTCTTCAACATTTCATTTTCCCAAGAAGCCAGAGCATATGCTCTATTTGTGCTTTTATGTATTTTCTCATATTACTGTCTCATACTTTTTCTAGAAAGTGGGAAGCGTATTTATTCCATTGCAAATGCTATTGCAAGCGGACTTTGCATATGGGCGCACCCATATGGTGTTTTTATTCTATTGGCTCAATATTCCAGTGTTTTAGTCTATGCATTACGTTTCCCCAGAGTTTTTCGAATAAATAGAAATTGGCTGAAAACACAGGTTATAACAGCGATTATCTGTTTTATATACATTTTTGTAATGTTTTCAAAGGGGGATGGAATGTTCTCGGGCACAGCCTGGATTGAGCCCCCCTCGTCAAACGATGTAATTAATTCATTCAACCTATTCACTGGACTAACTTATGCCTACCTATTTCCATATCCTGCAGACGTTAATCTATTATATAGCCAAACTTTGTACTGTTTCTGGATTGTCCTAATCATAGCATCATTATACTCCCTTTTTGTCTATTCAAAAAAGGCTAAAGAATGCAGAAGACCAACCGACATTTTCAATATTTTTTTACTAGCCTCGTGGTTTTTTACACTAACGATTTTCCCCCTTCTCATTTCAATTACGTTTAAACCAATCTTTTTCTCTCGTTTTTTGATAGCTGCAACACCTGTGTTTTATATGCTAATAGCACATGGAATATCATCTATAGGCTCGGAAAAAACTAGAAACTTGATTCTGATGATATTGCTTTTCTCCTCACTATGCAATGCTAGAATATACTATGTGAATCAAATCAATGAGGATTGGAGAGGTGTTGCTGATTTTGTGGATTCAATAGCTGATGAAAACGACAGAATAGTTTTCAATAACTGCTATTTAATAGATAGTTTTAATTACTATTCCAACAATACGGGCAATAATCATACATACTGTATTTCAAATGCATCAGACCTGGATGATGACTTATCATTTGTGTTAAACGACCCTACTAATCAGAGGTTGATATTGGTGTGGC
>JAHIYG010000286.1 GCA_018815265.1 Candidatus Altarchaeota archaeon
GACATAGTTAAAAAGACGCTTGACAAAAGCGGGAAAAAATACCTTCTCGCATACTCCCCCGAGCAGATGATGACCGGTTATTCCATATCCCGCATTAGAGAATATCCAAAAATCGTTGGCGGCCTGAGCCAAGAGGCTGCAGATGAAGCATGCATGTTTTACAAGAGATTCTGCAAAAAAGTATTAAAAGTCAGGGACACAAGAACTGCCGAGTTTGTTAAGGTCTCACAGGGAATATACCGCGACGCCAACATAGCGCTCGCCAATGAACTATACATGATGTGTGTGGAGCAGGGAGTTGATTTTTGGGAGGTTAAAGACGCGTCAAAACACCAGTTCTGCGACATACACACGCCAGGGATGGTTGGGGGGCACTGCATCCCAGTGTACCCGTGGTTTCTCATAAACACTGGGAAAACCCAGTTAATACGGTTAGCCAGAAAAATAAACGATGAAATGATAGAGTACTATGCAGACAAGGCAAAAGAGATCGCCGGAAAAGGGAGTAATGCCGGGATAATCGGACTCACCTATAGGGAGGGAGTAAGGAGGTGTGATTACAGCAGAGCCCATGATTTGATTACTGCCTTGAAACAGAGAGGTTTTGAAGTCTTCGGTGCAGACCCGTGCCTTAGCTCTGATGAGGTTAGGAAAAAATTCAAAATAAAACCGTTGAAAAACACAAAGGACATGGACGTCATAATAGTAGCCAACAAAATAGACGGCCTGAACTTACCTAAAGACAAAACTATCGACATAAAAAACACACTAGGTTGATCTAATGCTTAGATTGAACCACGCTTTCAAGATATCCTGCATACTCACTGTATATAATGTCTGCATCAAAGCGTTCATCAAACACCCTCTTTGAGTTTGTAGACATCCTCTGATGGAGAATTTTATCAGCTACCAACGTCTTGATGTGCTTGGTGAGTTGCCTGAAGTCATTTTGGGAAAAATACAACCCCATGACATTTTTTTCAATTACGTCCCTTAGCTCCCCATCACATGACGAGAGCAGGGGCAGGCCATATGACATGTATGTGAAGGCTTTATTTGGGAAGAACTCCCCAGCCGGCGCGCACACCCCAACATCGGAATTCTTTAAAAGAGAGTATATTTCATCCTTTGCCAACCACCCTGTAAAAAACACATTAGGCAGGCCTTCAGACCTCTTTTTAACCTTATCAAACAGTTCCCCATCACCAGCCAATACATAACAAACCCTATCACCACCCATCTCCCTTGCCGAGTCAACAATGACAGTGGGGTCATTTGCTTTCGAGAAACTCCCGACATAAGCCACCACAAACTTACCCTTAATACTTCCAAGCAGTGAGGATATGTTCTCGCTCTCTTTTTCCCCCTCATCGGGTTTGCTGCACCCGAGATAGAATACCCTGTCCCGGTCTGTTTTCTCTCGTTTAGCATATTTTAGCCCCCACCCAAGTAGTAATCTCATCATTGCAACCAACGCATCAGCATCTCTAATGCATCTTTGCACCATTCTAAACTCGAAATAAAGTGCCACCCTAAATAACACCCTCAAAAAGGGAGGCACATACTCAAGCATGATATCCGGCCACTTATCCCTCAAATCAACCACAACAGGTAGGTTGTTTTTCCTGGAGAATTCAACAGCCTCATAAGCCAAGTCATATGTTGGAAGTGACGCCACGATTAAGTCGGGTTTCTCCATCTTCGAAGAGACTCTTCTGAACTTCCATGCAATCAATCTATGATCCAAAAACCTCAGAATGGAAAAGTTTCTACGATACCCCAACCCCTTCAAGAAGTAGATCTCATAATTCTTAACCTTTTTTACCTCGTCACCATCCACAAGCCACTGTTTTCTGGCGTGCTCAAATGCGCTTGACCACATAAGAACCTTATGCCCCCTATCCGCCAGTTTTTCAGCAAGGAGTGTAGTCCGCAATCTCACGTTGTCCTCTTGCAGGGGGGATGGTTCACCGAGCTGGAGAAGCCAAATTTTTAGTCCATCCATTTTTTTCAACAATATAGTTAAAACCTCGGTTAACAAATAGTTTCTAGAGCTATATGAAAGGCATAAACCTCCACATATACCCTTCGATATTCCGCTATGACAGCAAAGTGTTTCGTGAAGCGAAAAGCATAGCTAGACACTGCCTGTTTGAAAAGGTAGTACTAGTAGGTCTGTGGGAGAAAGGCCTGAAAAAAGAAGAGACACTATACCCTGGGGTTGAGCTAGTGCGGATACCGACCATAACATCCAAACTAGGGAAAAACAGAATAGTGAGGGTGGCTGTCATGATAGAGTGGCAGATTAGGATTTTTTCAAGATACATCAGAGAGAATGTTTTGTTGATTACCCCCCGCAACCTCGCATCCCTCCCAGTGGGGGTGGGTTTCAAGTTGGTAAAAAAATGCAAACTATTATACGAAACCCAAGAGATGGAAACACACCGAGTGGGTTGGCCAAAGTTTTTGAGGTATACTGCAAAAATCATTGAAATAATATTGATAAAAAATGCAGACATGGTTTTCACAGTAAACGACTACATAGGCGATTGGTATAGACGGGAGTACGCCCTCAGAAACCTCCAGGTGATAGAAAGCTATCCTGAATTGAGAGTCATTAAAAAAACACATGTGGAGCCGCTGAAAAAAGCATTCAACATCAAAAAAGACGAGATACTATTCCTATACCAGGGAATAATTGGCGAAGGCAGAGGCATTGAAATTCTGCTTGAGGTCTTCTCCCAAATAAATAAACACATACATGTGGTTTTCATGGGATTTGGAAGTCTGGAAAAGCTCGTGAAAGAATATGAAAAAATCAACACAAACATCCATTTCA
>JAHIYG010000287.1 GCA_018815265.1 Candidatus Altarchaeota archaeon
CCCATTATAAGCCAGGACCCGTTTTCCTGTAGGGCCTTCTTTTTTTCTCCAGCAGAGAGTTTGTCAAAAATCCCCAATACATTGCCAAATATTGTGTGTATCATCCCGATACCAACTGCAACAGCTAAAAGCGTGATTGCGTTGGTTTTGTATAGTGGGTCGATTAGTACGAACCAAAGCCCTTCTGAGCTGTCTCTGCCCAACACGTATTTTGTGAGTGCATCGCCTAGAAACCCCCCTGTAGCTATCCCAAAGACAATCGTTGAGAGCCCGCACCAAAAGAGGATTTTCGCAAAGTTGACTACCTTCATGTGTTTTAGGTACTTTTGTTGGAGCCAAATTGAAGCAAAAAGTATCATCATCCCGTATACTGCGTCTCCCAGCATGAAACCGAAAAATATCACAAAAGAGGGGGCAGTCATTGCAGTCGGATCCAGTTGGTTATATTTCGGCTGTGAGAAAAGCCGGGTAAACATCTCAAACGGCTTAAGAGGCGCAGGATTGTCAAGCAGCGTCGGAGCATCTTCCGAGTCATCTGATACAGACAACACCATGAGGCCGTTTGATGCAGACTCAAGAATAGAGAGTATTTTTTGCTTCCTTTTTTGCGGCACCCATATGCGAAGGTATGTCGTGTTCTTTGTCGACGCCAAGTGAGTATATGCCTTCGCCCTAGCCAGTTCGTTTGACAGAAGCTCCTCAAATTCAAGAAGCGCCCGCATTCTCTCGCAGGCTATAGCTTCTAGATTAGATATTGCCTCTCCGACTGTTTTACCAAGTTCATCTGCCTTGGATGTGTAGTCAGCATATAGTTGCCGGTAGGTCTTCTCTCCTTGCACTTTAACGGGGTCATATGACGCGCCAGCCAGCACGTGATTTAGGTCTAGGCGCTTTTCCTTGATGCAATGGAAAGACACGACCGACTTGTCCTTTCCAGAAGATTCGATTGTGAGGAGGTATATTTTTTCGAGCTTCTCATCAAGCCTTTTTCTAGCCTCCAAGATATTATCTGTGGGTATGACACCTATTGTAGAATACAGATAGTCTGTTTCCTTAAAGTGTCTGGCATAGATGTTCAAGTCTTTGAGCAACAGGATGGAGTCTTTTTCTGAAGAGGTTGTCTCAAGTTCTGCCTTTTGTTTCTCTAGTCCTTCCACAGCAGGATATATTTGCGCCCCTAGTTTAGATAGAATATCATCTGCATCAGACAGAAGTTTTTCGCATTCCATGTAGCAGTATGGCTTTTGTTGTGTCTCTTCAACGCCAAGCATCTCATCCAAGAAAGATGATTTGGTTTTGACATATGGTTTGAGTACGTCTATCAGGTTTTTTGCCCTAGACAAGTGATTTGTGATTTCTGGTGTTTTATCGGAGGACACTGCCTTCATCAGTCCCTTCTCTTTCATCTCTTCTTCCATGATGGATTCAAGCTGTGTTTCCCCGCTTATGTGCAGGGCCCGAACTATTGAATCCTTACAGGAGTTCTCGACTATGCACTCTATATTAGTCATCTGAGCTGGTTTGAACATCTATGCACCCAGTGTTTTCAGGATAAAATCCACTGCCTCCCCTTTTTTGGCCTTGGATTGTATAGATAATTTCTTGTACAATTTTTCATATTCGCTGGCGTCTGATGCATTTTTCCTCTCAGCTTCTGCTACTGCATCATCCATCAGTTTCTTGGTCTCAGTTCTGGCTTTTTCCTCGCATGATGAGATGATTTGACCCCTGTTAGCTTTAGCATTCTCCAGCTTTTTTTCCCAACGCTGCTTCTCATCCTCAACAGACTGTGTGAGCTTAGCCTCCAAAGCCTTTATAGCCTCCAATTCACCTTCTACCATGTTAAGAAATACTGTGAATGGAAAGTTAAAACCTATGTGCTGCAGCGGGGATTCTCTTGCAGGCCGTGTATTTCTTGCATCAGGGGGCCTAGCTTTTTCTGTTTAACATGCGTGATTTTGGATATCTCGTCAGCACCCATGTTTATTAGGTCCTTTACAAGCATTATGTTGCGGTGACACAATGCCTCCTTCATTTCGTTTGATACGTTCCTAAGTATGGTGATAGGGTACATGCATTCGCCTTCAATCATGTCCTGCAGTGTCTGGTGCTCGGGATAGCCCCATGATGTCGTAAGCATTCCCTTGCACAGGCTGTATTTTATCGCCTCAGATGTGATTTTTGTGTTTGTGATAATCCACGGCTTCTGGAAGCTCTGCCCTCCAGCTGTCAAATCCTCGAACCTAGCCCAGGTGTAGAGCGCCTCTTTGAGCCCTGACGAGAACCCTGGTTGGTTGTGGTATTTACACTCTATCATATACCTCACACCCTTCTTCTCAGCTATGATGTCTACTTCGTGTGTGATGCACGCCCCTTCCAGGATGTTGTTCGTCTTTGTCACGTAGCCGTGTTCATCCAATATTCTTGCCATATACTTCTCAAACGGGAATCCAGTGGGTCCAAGCCTCATTATTGCTGCCTTTAACCCGAATCGGGTTGCAGAGTGCGTGTCTTGCTTTTGCAGTAGATTGTATGCGATATGGTAGACTTTTGATGTTGTGATTCCGTCGTATATTGATTCAGACACCTGACCAGATATTTCCTGCGCCGCTTGTTCAGAAGCTCCTGAGCGGATGAGCGCATACTTTACCTTTTCAAGATCGAATTCTTCGACCTCCCCAGAGTGTTTCCTTATTTGAACCATGTTATTTTTTCAACCTTCTGAGCTTTTCTTTTGCCTCGTCTATGACGTCCTGTGTCGTGCCCTCTGCTTCTAGTATATTTCTTTTATCTGGGTTTTCCCACATTGCAATAAGTGTCTTGAGGAATTTCCTGTCAAGATCAGGCATCAGAAACATATCCATACAGGTAAGGATTTATTTTTGACATTAATATTTGAAGGCTACTCTGTCTTCCGAAGTATCGCCTCCACTATTCTCGCATATGCCGGCCGCGATATCAGCACCCCAATGAATACACCCATTAGGGTTGTGAACGCGAATCCTTTAAGCATCCCCGCACCTATTGTCAGAAGAGGCAGCATGGTTGCGGTCATTGTCGCGGCAGCAGTCATTATGATGAAAAACGCCTTCCTGACCCTTTCTGAAAGACTGACTATCTTCTTCTGGGTGCTTCTCTTGAGTGATTCATCTGTGATGACTATCTGATGGTCTACGCCAGTTCCCACTGCAGCAATTATACCTGCTAGTGCAGGCAGGTCAAGCTCCCAATTTATGAATGCCGCAAATCCTAAAATGATTAGTATATCACCTATCATTGTTATCATGACTGGAAGCACTATCTCTATCCTCCGATAGCGTATGAATACTACTGTTGCCACTGCAAACACCGCAAACAATCCAGTATATAGGCTGTATATGAGGAATTTCTTTCCGAGTGTTGGCGGCGTCGTGGACTTTGACTCGAGTGTAAGCGCGACTGGGAGATTCCCGGAGGTCAGAAGCACCTGATTGCTCTGAACCTCTATTTGAGCCTCCTGAAGGGAGGGAGCACCACCTGTTATTTGAGCAGAATACACGCATTTGCCTTCTGTGTCAAAGCTGAGTCTTGGGGAGTTTCTTAATCCGATTAGTTTCTGCACCCAACCCTCGTAGGACATGTTTAACTGAGGTATCCTTGACGTTTGTAATCCCTTTTCTTCAAGCATGTTTCTTAGTTCATCGTTTATTTTTGCCTCGTCTGCTGCAAGGATTACTTTTTCATACCCCTTAGATTTTAGAATCAAAATATCATCTAATGCTTTTGTCGTTGATGCTGCGGAGACTGTTGGTACAAGCGCTCTTTTTTCCATGACATCTATTGCAGTGTCGCCGAAATAGAAACTGTCCGAGTCGCCGACGTCGGTGAGGTTGGCTAGAAGCTGGTAGTCGCCTTTTGAGAAGACAACCGTCGTGTTGACTGGACGGTCTATGAATATATCTACTGGCCTGCCTCTTTTTCCATTTCCGACTTCACCGAACCTACATGCGCCCTCTTTTGAGTGGTCAACTGAGACAGACCAGTGGTATGCCCCGCCCTGGGGATAGATTTGCGCTCCCTGAGGACCCAAGTCGACATTTATTTCATTTCCATGAATGGCAAGCTCGCCGTCTATTCTCGTCTCAAATCGTGCCTGCTGCTTGATTATGGACTCTATATTTGCAGTCTCTTCTGGCGTGGCCTGAGCCATTTGAACCAGGAGGTATTGATTGCCCCACGGCCTGACAGGTATGTCCTTAAGACCCATACTGTTTAGCCTACTTTCTATTATGGTCTTTTCTATACTCATTATTTCCGGTGAAACTTCTGTTTCCAGTTTAAGCTGAAGTTGCGTGCCCCCTGCAAAGTCTATGCCATAATCTAGTCCATTTCCAAAACCCCATGTCTTGTCTTTGTTTAAGGGAATAATGTTAGTGATGCATAAAAGAGAAAAAACAAGCATTAAGATGAATGTTCTAACTGACCAGCTTTTTAATATGTTATTCATTTTTTCCACCTGGTTATTTTTCTTTTTCCTGATTCAACATACCATTTTATTATTCCAACATTGGTGAACCATGTTGCAGGCAAATCCCCGAATAAACCGATTATTAAGACGGACGCTATGTGAGCCCACGTCTCAATCTGTGTTAGGGCTGTGGAAATGACATAAATTACTGATAAAGCAGCCAGTGTCGTTCCGGTCATCGTAAGCCCTGTCTTTATCGCATCTTCAACCTGCTCGTTGAATTCCCCCCTTCTATCCTTTATTGTTCTGGAGGTCAGCATGATGTCTGTGTCTACTGAATATCCGATAAGCATTAGAAGCGCCCCTATAGTAGCTGGTTCAAGGGGTATGCCAAGAAGACTCATCCCCCCTAGTGCAATCACTATATCACATACTGCAGCCTGTATGACCGCAACACAGGGTATTATTTCCTTGAACGCAATGAACACCACGATAGACATCAGGACAAATGAGATTATGATGGCTTTTATGCCCTGCTCCCTGAAGGTAGCACCCAATGTGGGGCCGACCGAGCGTATATTGAAGTTTTTCTTTGACAGGGAAACCTCTGTTTTCTCATTGAGGTAGTAGGATAATGCACTGTCCAAGTCTTCCTTTGCCAAATCCATGCCGTAGATTGTAATTTTTCCGTCTGCATAGTTGTAGTCTATGTCGTATTTGAGCCGTTGTTCTAGTTTTTCCTCCAATCCGGTAGGTGGCTTTACAGAGACTATTGTTTCCGCAGTATCATATTCTGTGAGTCTACCAGCATAAGATGAAAGTATATCTGTTATGAGATGCTTGTCTTCTAGGACTGTTGTCGTCTGTATGACGAGTTTGTTGTACCCAGTGTTGAGGTCATATCCAATAGTTACTTTGACATTTTCAAGCCCCTTGGATGACAATTCCTTCTCCAACGACTGAAGCTGGGCTGCGTTGAGTTCCTTGTCTGCAAGGACTTCAATCCACATCCCACCCTTGAAGTCTATGCCGTATTCGATTCCATTAAAGAGGAGCAGAACCACCATGAGAACTGCAAACAGTGGCGTTAATATCGCCAGTAAGCGGTAGTCGACGCGTGAAGTCAGCTTTTCGTACATGCCGTCAAACATAGTGAAATAATAGGTGCATCCTCTTTAAAAACAATCCATATATATGGTGTTTCGCCAATGTCTTTAGCATATGGATTTATTAAGTTGGCTACATGGTGTTCTCGGAGGGAATGACTGGCTGTATACAATAGTTATTTCCATGCTTCCGTGGATTGAATTAAGGGGTTCGATACCGTATGGTATACTCAAGGCTGGTTTTGAGCCGTTGACTGTTTTCTTTGTCGCGTTTTTCTCAAACATTGTAGTCATATATCCGAGTTTCGTATTTTTGGATTATTTTTTCGAGCTCTTGAACAAGACACCGCTTAGGCGCTTCATTGAAAAGACGCAAAAGAAGGCCAAACCATATGTTGACAGATATGGTATGTTGGGTCTGTGCTTTTTTGTAGCGGTTCCACTGCCCGGTACAGGCGCATATTCTGGAGCGCTTGCAGCCCATATTTTCGGATTGAAAAACAAAAAAGCATTCATGTCCATCATAGCAGGAGTGTTTCTGGCAGCAGTTGCGGTTACAGTCATAACCCTGTTTTTCAGGGAAAGCCTAGGCTTCTTAATAAAAAACTTGCCCTAAACAAAGGGATAAGTAACCCGGGTATAGCAAGGGAGAGATGGATTTTCTAACTCTGAATAAATCTGTTGCTCTATTTCGAATCAAGCTTATTTAGGGGTATTCTCATCTTTAAATCGATGTTTAAAAGAATTGTTGTTGGCGGAACATTTGAGGGGTTGCATGACGGACACAAACTAGTGTTGAAGACAGCATTTGAAAACGCAAAGTCTGTAGTCATTGGCTTGACTTCTGACGACTTCGCTGAGAGGTTTAGGACGCGTAAGGTGTCGGTTTACACCAATAGGAAGAATGCATTGGGTGAATTTGTCAAAGCTTTTGACACACCCTATGAAGTGGTAGAGATAAACGACAGTTATGGCGTGGCAACTATAGACAAAGACATGGACTGCATAGTGGTTTCCGAGGAGACTCTATTGAGGGCTGAGGAGATAAACACCATAAGGTTCAAAAAAGGCCTGCCTAAGCTCACAGTCATTGTTGTACCACTGGTTTTGGACTCTGAGGGCGTGCCCCTGTCATCCAGCAGATAATATTTTTATGAATGCATTAGTTGAACCCATTAGGAGGACTGTTGAGTCTATAAAGAATAAGTTACTTAAGGATTTGATTAAGAGGCAGAAACCCGAACTGGATAAAAAGATTGATGAGATGCTCAAACCCCCGAAACTAAACCAGATAATGGTTAAGGAGTTGGGTTTGGGTAAAAGGATAGGTAAATCATTTAGGAGAATTGGCTCAGGCTTCAGCCTACTCAAAAGCAAGTTTAGACTATCTTAGGTATTATGGGAGTTATCAGATTCGTCCTCTCCAATGACTATTCTTTCGCCAAGACAATACATGTAGTATTTGTATGTTTTCCCAATCTTTACCCTCCCCACCAGGTTCTTTTTGATTAAGTACTGCAGGTCGTAGTGGACGGATTTTCTGTTTCTGCCTATTTTTTTGGAAAGCTCCTTGGAAGTTATTGCGTTTTCTGACTCCAACGCCTTAAGTATGACTATGTGCCGTGGTTTCAACTCTATCTCCTCCCCTTCTATGAATTCAAGCTCTAACTCCTGGTCTTCAACGTCTTCCCCAGCATACACTGGTTTTTTAGGCAGACTCCAAGAAATCGAAGAGGGTATTTGATTTTCTTGAGGTTCGCTGGATGAAGTGCCAGAAAATGTAAGACACTCATTT
Organism: Candidatus Altarchaeota archaeon; assembly: GCA_018815265.1. Taxonomy (GTDB): domain Archaea; phylum Altiarchaeota; class Altiarchaeia; order IMC4; family SCGC-AAA252-I15; genus JAHIYG01. Next base: position 7,349 of record JAHIYG010000287.1, read on the forward strand.
GTAGTCATATTTCTCTCAATAAAATCAGGCATTAATGTCTTAATAAGTGGCTTTACACTGTGTAGTTTGGAGTTCAACATTTCAGGTGATAACCCATAGTCAGAGTCTATTGTAAGAGTGTCAAATGCAGTAAGCCTCTTATCAGGGCCAATGCCATAGGTAAATGTCAGAGATTTGCCAGATTCTAATGCAACAGGGTCTCTTGATTCAGCCAGTAGCTCATGATTTTTTATGACACCAGCTCTCGCAGGCAACATAGGAATGCCAGAGTGGTTCTCAGTTCTCAGCTCTTCAGCACCCATAAAATGAATCAGACGAATCGACGGCCTCACATACAATATGTCCTTTGATTTATTCTCTAAGGTTACAGACACAGCATTATCCACGCCGTCATAGTTTATGTCTTTAAGTTTCAAAGGTGACATACTCTTTTTAAGCGCGAGAATCAGGCCAAACGCTAAGCCGGCTCCAACGGCAAGAAACATTTGATTTAAATCAAACTTCATTTTATAAAAATATCTATTAAATTAGTACGCAAAGTTTAAAAGCAGGTTTCTTAGGGGAAAGTCTTCAGTGGAATAATCCATTACCCTCATTTTCTGTTATGTAACAGTATGTCTAGCAACATTGATATGCTGTCTTTTACCACTTTCTTGTTTAGTGAGCTGTTGCTGAATTCATATGTTATTGGAACTTCAATGATTTTCATGTTGTTTCTGTAGATGAACATTAGTGATTCAGTCAGAAAATCAAAGGATTTAGCCTTGGATTCGCGTTTTAGAAGCAGTTCAACAGCTTCTTTGGAATATCTTCGATATCCTGATGTGACATCCTTGAATGCAGGTATTGGTTTCGTTAGTTGAAATCTCCATAGGGCAATGTTTATGAATGTGGTTGCTGCTTTACTCAGGACTTTACGGTATAATGGAGTGTGTTTTTTCTCACCTCTATAGCTTAGGACAAGATCGCATTCAGGCGCATTCAATAGATCTGGTATTTCCTCGGGTTTGTGGCTTAGGCCTGCATCCATTGTTAGGATATAGTCATATCCGTTGTCATATGCATATTGCATTCCATCAAGTACTGCTTGAGGGATGTGTGTGTTTTTTGGATGGTTTATCAACACTACATTCTTGAAGGATTTGACTATTTCAGCTGTTTTATCTTTGCTTGCATCATTTACGACGACAATATCAGCGTATGGAAGAGTCCGTTGTATAACTTCCTTAATTGTTTTCTCCTCATTATACGCAGGGATGACTACAAGGTATTTATTTTTCACTTAAATCACTTTGGCGGATTCTAGTAATCTCCTCGGGCGTGTTGACATTGACATATTCAGAGCCTATAGTGTAAAAAGTCACATCCCTGTTGTCGTCTATTGCACATTGTATCAAATCTGGAAGCTCTTTTTCTCCCCTAATCTGGTTTACTGGAGTAAGCGGTATAAAATCAAATATGGCATTTTTGAAAATCACATTGCCTGTCCCCATAAGGTTATTGGATGGATTTTTAGGTTTCTCAATCAACCGATAAACTCTTTTTTTTCCATCGTCAAACAGGATAGAATAGGTCTTTGATATGTCTCCCCGATTTTTTGTTATAATAACTCCGCAGACAGCGAAATAATTTTCGTTGAAGAAAAGATTTAATAACGGTCCATAATTTGGTCGTATGAGAAATTCATCGCCTAGCAGCAGTAGAAAATCAGCATCACCGATTATGTTCTTGCTGGTTTCTATGGCGTGTACTAACCCTTTTTGCTCTTTTTGGATGCAGTATTTTATTGTGGTTCCCTTGTAGTTGGTTCCATATTTGTTAATTATTTCCTCTGCAAGATAGCCTACAACTATTACTATCTCGTCGACATGAGCTAATATTGCGTTTTCAAGACTGTATTCAATCAGTGGCCGCCCATTAAAGGGGATGAGACATTTGTTGGTCTCTATTGTGCGTTCTTCCAGCCTTTTACCTCTTCCTGCCGCCAAAATCAATGCCTTAAACGGTTTTGATGAATAGGGATTCATTTTCCTTAATCCAATTGATGAGTTTTGAAATGCCCTCAGGGGGAGTTACCTTAGGTTTCCATCCTGTTTCTCTGTTGAATTTTCTGTAGTCTGATGCAAAATACCTTAAATCCCCGAATCTTTCTTCCGTGTATATGACGTCTGTTTTCCGTGAAGTGATTTTAAAGATGTGGTCAATGCATTCAAGAAGTGAAATCATGCATTCCTCACCACCCCCTATAGTGAATATGCCCTGTGTGTGTGAGTTGTAGAATGCGTCAAATGCACTGCATACGTCTGAGGAAAATAGTATGTCCCTAAGTTGTTTCCCATTACCGAATATGGTTATTGGTAAACCGATGATGTTTCGTATGGAGAAATTGGCAACCCATCCATGGTCTTCCCCCCCGAATTGATATGGGCCATATATTCCCGTCAGCCGGAAACATCCTGCTTTCAGACCATATGAGTCAACATAGCTTTGCGTATATATTTCACCGCATCTTTTAGAAGCGTGTAGGGGAGTTATAACACCACAAAGCAAATCTTCATCCTCGTCGATAGTTACTGGCTCTCTTGAGTATCTAGTATCTTCTTCAACTAGTGATGAATTTATTTTTTCAGGGCCATATGTGTGTATGCTCGAGCAGGTCACTATGCAGGAGTCATTTTTTCTGGCTGCCTCCAAAACATTGAATGTCCCCTCAGTGTTGGTTGTGAAATCTAGCAATGGGTCCTCAATGGCTATCGTCATCGCAGGCTGTGCTGCCGTGTGGATAATGTAGTCTGCGCCTTTACAGTATTGCATTAAGGTCTTTCTATCTCTTATATCCTCAACTGCGACTTTAACCCCCTTTCTCTCAAGAACAGTTTTGTTATATTCCCGAGCCTCTGGTTTCATGTAGGGATTGCGTGAAAACTCATGTTTGGACAGGTTGTCATATGCGACAACGTCATCACCTTTGTCTTTAAAGTACAAACACGCGTTTGTACCGAGAAATCCGCAACCACCGGTTACAACAACCTTCATCAAGAGGTATTATCTTGATGAATAATAAATATGTGTGTCTGAAGGGCACACCACAGTAATAAAGACTTCCATAGTAGTATAAACGAATTCCGGATGATTTTAGTATATTATGACGAAATCAGAATTGGAAGATTCATATGCTGTCCATTATTTTTCTGAGTGAACCTATTCTCCCGACAGGCATTATGTGGACGCCCCCTAGTCCCTGAGATTTTATCCCATCTATCAGATCCATTGTCATGGAAATTCCCTCTTCAACCGGATCCTTGGACTTAGCAATCCTTGAAGCGACATCTTCAGGTACTCTTATCCCTGGGAGCCTGTTGAGGAATGCTATCATTTTCTCTGACACAAGAGGTATCGTTCCGGCAAGCACGACTGGGCGTATGTCGCCGAGTATCTTGTCTGATTTATCAAAGAATTCTTCTACTGTTTTCACCTGGAATACTGCTTGTGTCTGGAAGAATCTCGCTCCGGCATCCATTTTTCTTTTGGTCTTCAATATTTCAGGTTCTGAGGGTGTGGATGATGGAGACAATGCTGCACCAACGAAAAAATTTGTTTTTCCATCAAGCTCCTGGCCCATAAGGTTTGTACCCTGATTCATGAGTGTGATAGTCTTGATTAGTGTCGTTGAGTCAAGCTCAAACACTGGTTGGGTTTTTGGATGGTCACTTGCCCCCCTCTGGGGGTGGTCCCCTGTGAGTGAAAGTATATTTTCTATCCCGAACGCGGATGCGCTTATCAGGTCTGACTCAAGGGCTAGGCTATTCCTGTCCCTGCATACCATCTGGAATATCGGTTCAAGCCCGTGTTTTTCAAGCATTATTGATGCGCCAAGAGAACTCATAAAAAGCCTGGCGCTCGGACTGTCTATGACGTTCACTGAAGTCAAACCTTTTATTTTTTTTATTGCCTTGATTTCATCAATGAAGGGTTTTGTGTTTGTACCGCGCGGCGGCTTGACTTCAGTTGTGTAGATGAATTTTTTCCCAATCTTCTTCGAGAACGTACTCATTTTATGGTTGGAATCCTCACTTTTGTGAATTCTGATAATCTGTCTTCTGACTTTAGTTTGGCGTAGATTTTCAGCCATATGCAGGGGCCTTTGACTTCGCACATGCCATTTTTCATACCACCGCACGGCCCATTTAACATCTTTTTGGGGCATTCATTGACGACATCAAATCCCGCAACACTGTCCTTAAATACCATTTCTTACTCTTATTGTATGGGGAATTTATATATATTGTGAAAGTTTTGGTTACTGCAGGACCTACACGCGAGTATATTGACGATGTTAGGTATATAACCAATGCCTCGTCTGGTTTGATGGGTGCTGCAATAGCTCAGAAAGCCCATGAGAGGGGGTGGGAGGTTACTTTGGTTTTAGGACCTACACACATAATACCCCCAGAGGGTCTGACAATTGTGAATGTTGTGTCTGCTGAGGATATGATTGATAAAACTCTTGAGGAGTTGGACAAAGGATATGATATGTTTGTTTCTGCTGCTGCAATTGCTGATTATACGCCGGAGAAGAAGACAAAGGGTAAGATACGCTCAGGGAAAGATTTTATCCTGAAGCTCAAGAGTACTCGCAAGCTTGTAAGAGAGGTAAGGTCTCTTTTTCCGTCTTTAAAGATTGTTGCATTCAAGGCTGAATACGGGGGAAGTGACAAACAACAGTTGGATGCTGCCAGATTGCTTCTCACACATACGGATTATGTGGTGTTGAATGACTTGACAACTGGTGTCTTCGGCTCAGACATAAATGAGGTGACAATAATCTCTAGGGAAAAAGACGTGATTAAACTTGAAAAAAACAAAAAGGAGGATGTTGCTACCAGATTGCTTGATATCGTCAAGGATTAGGCTTATTTAATGATTCTATCTTATCCACCTTTGTCTTGTCTAGTATTTGACTCACATGCAATACATTGTCGTTTATGTAGGCTAAGACTAGCATTCCAAGTCCAAAAATAAAGTCCAAATAATAAACTCTTTCACCTAATGTCAAACGCGACAGACTGATTAAGCCAATGATTAACACTATCCCCCCTGCCATGAGCAAAGTCCCAAGATAAAACTTAAATATCATGGCTGAAGTCTTTCGTGGAAAGTAAATTATTTCCACGGTAGACGCGAAAAAAACCACTAACATAACATAAAAGCCTACTGCATCAGGTTGGACGAATATCATGCCAGCAGAGTAGACTAAACCCATTGCCGCCAGAAAAAGAAGCATTAATTTTTTTGTTTTTTTGTATGATAACCTTACCCAAGACATTAAGTTCTTGACCATCATTTGAGGTGCTGTGTTTTTGTGTTTCCGACTATATGCCACCATGAAGATAGACAGACATAAGGAACCGAGCAGAAAGTTTAGCGCTTCACGATTGGGATTTGTGAGGAATATTTTCAATAGATAGATAGATATGAGAAGGGAAACATATAGTGCTGGATTGCGCTTGACCTCATCTTTGACTGATACCCCAACCTTTCTGATTTTGTTTTTTAATCGTCTGAATTGATAGGGTGTCTTCTTCTTTTTTTCTATTTTTACAGGAGTTTGCTCCATCTGCCATAGGCCTTCCAATTCCTCAAATTTTTTTAGTCCCCCAGCGGTTATCTTAATCCTGAAGTCACCAGACTCCAATACATCTATCTCCACTAAGCCTTTATTACGCAGTTCTTCAGACCATACCCGTATGTTCTCCAACCCAACCTTAAGTTTTCTTTCTGCCTCCCTAGCAGTTATGGATCTCAGCTCACACAGTAATGCGAAAAGATGGTCACTTGTCAGTTCACCCTCAAGCTTAACATCATATTCGCCCAAGTCAGTCATACATTAAATATTGGGATTGATGTTTTTAAGGTAATAACTGCTTTTTTTCTATCTTTTCAGGCAGATATTCCTCAGCCACGAACTCCAAACTCTTAGAAGCTAACGCCTGCTGCTCAATCCTTATCCCCTTGGACTCCATAAGTTTGAGTTCGTGAACCCACTGCTTATCTTGGAACCACGGATAATGCAGAAGCTCACTTATCCTCTTGGCATCCACATCCTTGAGTTTTTCAGTAACTGATTCAAGTTCGTATTTTACCACGTCAGACATTGTCATCCCGACGAATTTTGACTTTGGTGTTCCAAGGCGTTCACTCTCATGTGCCAATGCCATAGAACCTGCCTTAAGCACAGAGTAGATATAGTAACCCCATGGGTCTCCGTCAGTGAACATGATTATAGGTATCTTTTTCTCCCTGTTCAGGCGATTTACCAGTCTTCTGCAACCCCTTGCAGCTTGTCCCTTTGTAGAAACCATTATGCAGTTGTTTTTCTGAGGGTACTTTTCTTCTACAAGCCGGTCAAACATCGCCCCCGTCTCTATGACCAGGCAGTAGTCTGCATCCACCTCATGAAATTTATAGTGCTCAACGATAGAGGGTATGGATAGTCCTGAGCGACCAAGTTTAGAGCAGTCTATGTAGTCGCCTGAGTCCTCAATTATTATGTTTCCTATGAGTGTTCCCTTGTCATCAGCTTTCAGATGGAGTTCCTCACGCAACACCTCAAGTGTTGTTTCCAAATCTACTATAAGGGGGTCTGACTCGCTTTGGTCGTCGAATGTGTTCTCTTTATACCCTGGGATAGTGTGTTTCAACTGGTAGTATAACTCTCTGATTGATGCTGTTTTACCCCTGTCAACGAGTTCCTGACATTTTGAAGCTATCAGCATGGTCTGCATGAACTTCCTGCTGTGCGCTACATTCATAAAGTTCCTAGAAGACGTCTTGTCCCCCATCCTAAGTAGGTTTGCCTCCTCATCAAACAATATGTTTGAGAAGCCCCTCTGGGGAACATGGATTTTAGGGACTTTGTCACTTTCTATTTGATCCAATATCTTTTTGCCAAGGTCCTTGATTTTAGATGATACGTTTTTTTTCAGCCATCCTCACCCTCCGTCTTCAACGCCTTGTCTTCAAGCTTTAGTTTTTTCATGATTAGTTTCTGTAAATCTTTGATTAGTTTTTCCTCATTCTTTTTTGTTATTTTGGCAACTGCAGCCGCCAGTTCCACAGAATATTTCATCAACGTGTGCATTCGTTCTTCCCGCTCAAGCTCCCTTCTTTTCCTGCTGTGGTACCGGTGGAATTTGCGGCCTATATCCATTAACGCCATTCGTATCTCCTTTACCACTTCATCTTCTGACGAGACGCTTTGTTTTCCTGCGGAGGTATAGGGTATGTGGACAGATACAAGGTTGACAAATATTGTTATGGGGCTGCTTTCGAAGTCTTTGACGTCATATCTCTTCCAATCAACGTTCTGGACCGCTTCTGTAATCGCGCATGCACCAGTATCAAATAGAAGTGGTGTCCTGTTTGCAAAACGCATTACTTCAACCTTGGATGCTCCATCACCAACTGTTTCCCTGCCGGATTTTCCGCCGAATGCTATTGCA
>JAHIYG010000288.1 GCA_018815265.1 Candidatus Altarchaeota archaeon
AAAAAAGAGTGATGATTTGTCTAGTTTGAAGTCTGAACTTGATGCTGAGCGTAAACGGCATGGTTTCACACCGTCTAAGCCTTCTGAGTCTGTTGTGTCTGACCCGGTTAAACCTGAGCTGGTGTCTTCTGTTGGTTCGGGGGATAATGTTTCTGAACCGGTGGTGAAGGCTGAGTCCAGGCCTTCTTCAATAGATGATGATTTGTCTAGTTTGAAGTCTGAACTTGATGCTGAGCGTAAACGGCATGGTATACCTGCTGAAGAGCCAGTGCCTAAACCTGAAACTCAAAAACCTGAGCCGGAACCGGCAGTTACAACTGTCACCCCCCCAGATATGGATAAAACTGAGGAGAAGGAGCTTGAGGAACTTAAGTCTGAGGTAGTGTCAAAAAAGGAAACCAAAGGTATAATTCCTCCGATGAAACGGCCCATTACAGAACAATCATCCATACATCCCATTAAAACTGCAGGCTCCAGTGGAAAGCCCCCAGTTAAGAAAATAGCAGTAGTATTCATCATTCTAGCAATAGTTGGTGTGATTGCATATGTGGGTGTATCCTTCTTAGGTCAAACACCAAGCTTTACATGCTGGAATGGGGAACTAGTAGAAGACTCAATGCTTTGTCCGCCACAACCAACTACAACCACTATTTTAGAGGTTACAACCTCCACTTCATCAACCTCAACCACTCAATACATCATGGAAACAACTACTTCAACGCAGACCTATGTTGAATGCAGTCAAAACAGCGACTGTGTAAAGCCAACACCCTACATTCCCTTCTGCGACTCAAATTATGTGAAGGCACCAGATGTCAAATACACCTGCATACACCCTGGCACGCCACAGTCATACTGTAAGTCTCTGGTGCAACCCCCACGACTTGTCAAGGTATGCCAGCAAAACGAATATTGTTGGGCGGGCGAGTGCTACCCTGAATACTGCAGAAACAAAAAACGTGACATACCCTTAGGAGAACAAAAGATTGACTGTGGTGGATTGTGCAGGCCCTGCAACCAAACAGATATCCTCTGTAATGTGAACACAGACTGTGGCGTAGACGCATGCGGACTACCCTACTGTAACAAACAGCAGAATCCAACAAACAACTGCACCCGAAACATATGCTACGACCCTGGAACCGCAAAGGCGACATGCGGACAGAAAAAAACAGTTGAAATCCTTGAAGTATGCGGACGCGCAAGATACTGCGTAGAAGGCCAGGACGACTGCATGGAAGACCCGAAAAAGGCAAACTGCCACGACTGCACCCAAAACCAGGGCGAAGAGGGAGTTGACTGCGGCGGACCATGTGTTGCATGCGCTAAAAAACCAATAATCTACGACCGACTAAACTTAACAGCTACAGACATCATAGAATACCAAGGATACCAACTGAAACTAGACCGCCTAATCAGAGAGATAAACTGCTCAACAGGAGTTAAACTGACCATAACCGACTTATACAGCGTATCCAAGGACAAAACAATAGACCGCCATGCAAACGCCCAATACTTCGACATGGAATTCGGCTTCCTACACGCAGACACAAACAGCGCACTAATCTGGATACGAAAACACATACCAGAATAAAACTTATATTGCCGTAAAACCTACAAATAGGAAGAGATTCTATGCACCAGCCAATAGGGACTGGGAAGAAAACAAACAACACGCCTCTGTAGCTCAGACTGGCTGACGCGGAGCCCTTTTCTTTTTCAAAAAGAAAAGTGCTTCACCCCAAAAGAAAAAAAAGAGGCAAAAAATACATGCACCATCCTCCAAGATGGGAAGAAAAAACAACAACAATATGCCTCTGTAGCTCAGACTGGCTGGAGCGATCGACTTGTAATCGATAGGTCGAGGGTTCAAATCCCTCCAGGGGCTTATTTTTTTTTGTTTTTTTAGTTGGGCTGTTAGTGCGGCTATGATGGCGAGTATTACGGTTGTGTATGTTGTAATCACTGCTATATATCTTGCAAAAAAGATTTTTTTTTAGATTTTAAAACGTGTTTTTAGGAATTAACAGGCCGTTCTATTTTCCCACATGGATTTTTTATCTGGTTTGTTTTAATGTTTTCTTATGCGTTTTGTCTTTCGAGGTTATTCCTTTTCATATTTGGATTTTGTGGTTTTTTTCTGTGGTTTGTCTGTGATGGTCATTGAGATTTTGGGTGCCAGAATGCTTTCCCCGTTTTTCGGGAACACATTCTATGTTTGGACGAGCATCATAGGTGTAATCATGATTTCTCTTGCCCGCGGATACTGG
>JAHIYG010000028.1 GCA_018815265.1 Candidatus Altarchaeota archaeon
AGAATCCTGATGTCGTCCATGTAGAAGTTGAACAGAGGCGATAGCACATACCATGTGAGGGGTGTGTGGTGCTCGAAAAAATCCCTGTATGGGATGTATCCCCTATAAACCAGCCATGATGCATGGAGATTTTCTACATCGTCAAAGTATCCTGCTGCAGGAACAAACATACTAGTGTGTATGGATAATACAAATCCCACAACAAAGACTGTTGCGACAATGCTATAGAGCTTAAAACGATCCTTTAATAGTTCGTCTTGATAGTCTAAAATTCTTTTTGTCAGACGCCCCAAATTCATCATTTAAGGAGATGAAGTTGGCGTTAATATATTTCGAAACCGCTTGTATACCCCTTAATTATATGTTTCCCCAATTATCATTAAAATGGATAGAAAACATCATCCCATGCTTATAACAACCCTTCTTGTTTTTTTTTCTCTCATAATTATAGAACTTCAGCATCCTAACTTCTTTTTGAATGATGACAACCTAACTGCATGTCTTCCGATTTTTTTCTATAACTACGACTCTGTAGTCCACGGGGAAATACCTTTTTTTAATTTTCACCAATACCTCGGTGTAGAACACCCCCCGCTACTATCTCGGTCTCTGTATCCCCCCACCTACGTCTCTGTATTTTTAAGCTATACTTTGTTCGGGAACTATCTCTCAGCCATCGACATATATGTTATGCTGCATATTATCGCTGGGGGCGTAGGGATTTTTCTGCTTTTATCCAAGCTTAAACTTGATAAAACCGCCTGTATATTCGGTTCAATAACCTGGTCATTAAACAGCTTCGTAGTCTACGGGAGCGATTCCTGGATAGTCATCTCTCCGACTGTAGCCTATCTGCCGCTTCTTCTTTTGTTTGACTACATACTTTTTGAGAAATTCAGCCCAAAAACATTTTTACTGTCTGTCTTTTTGAGGATATTGTATTTTCTCGAAGGCTATGCCCAGTATTTCATCTACACACTCATCTTTGAAATACTATTTATCAACCTACTACTGGTTCTTACCAACCCCTGCAGGAAATCACTGAAACTATTTTTTCAAAAAAACAAAACATTGTTTGTGGGCTGTCTTATATCGCTGCTGTTTATACTGCCCCTTGTCATCTCATCGGTTAATTCAGTTAACAAGTCATACTCTAGGTCAAAAAATCTTTTTGTTCTTGATTTTCTAGAGCGACCGTATCATCCAGGACAGTTTTTTTCAGATTTGACATTCTCCAATGTCATAAACTATTCTGACTATGAAAAAGACACCCAATCCTTCATAGGATATGTCGGAATAATGACAATTCCATTGATATTTTACCTCTTCTATAAACTCCAGGTTTCCGGCAGAAAAAGAATAGTCTATGTGTTTACAGCACTCTTAATAACTGCGTATGCATTGTCAGCTTTTACGCCGCTGCAGATAATCCTCTACTTTATCCCCTTGCTGAATAGGTTCAGGTGGTTTTTTAAAATACACCTTTACACTATCTTTTTCATCGTCATTCTCTCGTCATACGGCTTTGATATACTTCAGGGGAAACTGAAACAGAAAAAAAGGCAGCTGGCTGCTTTCATACTATTTTTGCATCTCTTGACATTATTGGGTGTCTATATCATTTCTCCAGTTTACAACTTTGCCCCGCCTTTCCAAAACAATGCAATATCCCCTTTTGTCGATGATCCTATCCAGTCTGTTTTACGGGAGGGGAGGATAATAACTGTCAGTAACTCCAGTGGATGGGAGGGGGTGGTGCGAGACCCGGTATTGTATGGCTACTCATATGCCACATTACATGGGTTAATCCACTTTTATGGATATGATGTGTCATTGCCGAAAACAAATTTCGAGAAAACACTCCACTATTTTCCATATTCCCCTGTATTACCTGATAAAACCCAGATACCCACGTTGAGGAGATGGGGTGTCAGGTGGTATCTGATGCCAAAAAACACCCCTCATGAGTACCTTCGCGTTCTTGCGGAATCGGATTTGACCCTCTTTTATGTAGATGGAAAAAGAATCATTTATGAGGATAAATCCGCGAAACCACTGGTTTTCCTACGGAAACAAGGGGAGGCAGATGAACTCACCTACGATATAGCTTCCAACGGCATCCACGTCGAAGCCTTCAATAGCAAGGAGCAGCCATTATACTTTAACTGGCTGTTCAACGATAACTTCATAGCATTTATAGATGGTGCCGAGACAGTCGTGGGTTCTGATGGTGGAATGACCTATGTTGTCGTTCCTGAAGGAAAACACAATATCAAACTGATATACCATGACAGAGCATTGATTAACAGCCTAACACTCCAGTTATTCATCGTGTTGGTGTTTTCCGCTGTTTTTTGGAAGAACAGGAAGATAATCTGGAAGCTTATGTCCTGATATCCTAGCTGTTTTGGACTTGATGCGTCCGTCTGTACTATTATATCTTCCCTCACTAATTGTTTTTTGCATGGACTCGCCTGATTTGTCGCCTGAGAAGATGGTTTTGGATGTTGCATACGCCAACAGGCTTTTGGGCGTGGAATTAACTACTGAGGAAGTTAAAAAACACCTTCTGAGGATGCGTTTTGGCGTTGACGTGTCAGGTGACAAACTCACAGTCCAAATACCACCATATAGGACTGACATACTGCATCCGATTGATTTAGTCGAGGACATAGCCATTGCATATGGTTACATGAACTTCAAACCAGAGGTTCCAAGTCTTTACCAGCTCGGAAAAAAAGATGCGGTAGAGGCGAAACTAGATACTATACGGGATTTGTTGGTTGGTTTAGGTTACTCAGAGGTGATGTCACTGATTCTCACAAACCCGAAAGACCTGTTTGAGAGGATGAACTTGAAGGTTGAACCCGCAGTGGAAGCAGTGAAGCCTGTTTCTCAGGAGCAGTCAATCGCAAGAACATGGCTTCTACCCTCCCTAATGGTTGTGTTGGAAAAAAACAGGAACAGGGAGTATCCTCAGATGCTATGTGAAGTCGGCCAGACTATAACCGCTTCAGGTGACACAATCTATAAGGCTGCAGCGGTGATTGCACATTCCAAAACCAACTTCAGCGAAATAAAAGCCAAATACTGCGGTCTATTAAAACATATTGGAAGGCATTCAGAGGATAGTCTATTCACCCACCAAAGCTTCATTGAGGGGCGTTGTGCAGGGGATGAAAATGGATTCTACGGTGAAATACACCCTCAAGTCCTTACTAATTTTGGGTTGGAGGTTCCAGTCACCGCATTTGAAATAAAAATTGCCTGACTATGGACTCGCATCAAGAGTACCAGCTAAAAAAACTGGTCAAGGAACTGAAGAAAGTCTCTGGAAGACACACTGAACTAATTTCAGTATATGTTCCGTCAGGATACGACTTAAACAATGTCATAGGACAAATAGCGTCCGAGCAGGGCACGGCAACAAACATAAAATCCAAGACTACAAGAAAGAATGTAGTGGATGCGCTTGAGAAGACACTACAGCACCTCAGGCTGTACACTAGGACACCACCCAATGGATTGATGGTGTTTTGCGGAAACATAAGCGAACGGGAGGGCGTGCAGAATCTGAAGGTATGGGGTATTGAGCCGCCCGAACCCATCAACCAACGCCTGTACCGATGCGACAAGGAATTCATAACCTCGCCTCTTGAGGAGTTGGTGACTCCAAAAGACGCATATGGCCTAATAGCGGTCGACAACAAAACCGCGACGATTGCAACCCTCAAAGGCACAAACTACACAATACACAAGAAACTAACCTCTGGCTACAGCGGAAAACACAGGGCTGGCGGCCAGTCTGCAAGAAGGTTTGAGCGGCTCATAGAGGAGGAATCCCACAACTTCAAAAAAAGAATAGGTGATGCAGTCAATGAAATATTCCTCCAAGTCCTTAAGGATATCCGGGGCATAGTGATAGGCGGGCCTGCTGCGACTAAGGAGGACTTTATTGATGGAGCCTACATGAACCATGAGATAAAAAAGAAAATCATCGCAGTCAAAGACATAACCTATACTGATGAATCCGGTATTAGGGAGCTGATAAACGCTGCAGAAAACGACCTAAAAGAGGTTGAGATGGTGCGTCAAAAAGCCCAGATACAGAAGTTCATGAAATACTTGATAGAAGACGGTCCCATAGCCTACGGGCCTGACCTGCAGAAGGCACTGGACCAGAATGCCATAGACACACTACTTCTGTCGTATAATCTGCCGGAGGAGGATATTGAGTCACTATATGAACAAGCTATCAGACAGGGTGCGAAGGTGGAGATAGTATCAGATGAATTCGAAGAAGGATACCAGTTAGGTAACACATTCAAGGGAAAAGCAGCAATACTGCGATACAAAATATAGGTTTTTTGGTAGACTTCCTCTATAATTTAAAAAATAACCGATATTACTACTGTGGGCAAGGAAAAATCAAATCTTAAAGAAGTTGTTCTTGCGATTTCAATAGTTTACTTCATCTTTTTTTTCATTAACTTAAGTGGTGAGGGGTATGGACGTAAATCAGATTCATACCTCGGATTTCCGAAATACTTTTATGGGGACTCCTACAGATATTTTCAGCTTGCTCGGGCGATTGCAGATGGCAGATTATACATCTATGATAGCATTGACGATATAGACGATGAAATATTGAGTTTCAGCTTAGGTGTTTCGGACAGGGTTTACATAACTCAATCCCCGGGCATATCAATTGTTTCAGCACCATTTTATCTTCTTTTCAAAGAACCAGGGGTGTATGCAGCAGCTTCGTTGGTAGGACTCATAGCATGCATCTCCCTATACTGCCTTCTCAGGTTTTTTGTCTCAGACAAAACATCAAAGGTCATAACTTTATTCTACGCCTTTGGGACCTACATATTCACATACTCACAATTCCTCTATAATGACGTCCTCACATGTCTGCTGGTATCTACAAGTTTTATAATGCTGCTGAAGCACCTAAGGGATGGGAAGACTAAAAACATAGTTTTCTCAGGCATTGCCCTTGGATTAATACCTCTCACAAAACCTTCTGCCATCATCCTATCGCTTGTTTTTGTGCCATACTTATATTATCGGAAGGGAATCAAGTCCACACTAATATTATTGATGTCACTACTGGTTGGAATGTTGCCGTTTATAGCATATAACATTGCATGTTTCGGAGCGCCTCTTACAAGCGGATACAGCAGTCTCTTAGCTGTAGAGGATGGGAAATTCTACACTGTAAACTTCACCAACCTTAATACGTGGAAAAACAACCCACTAAACATATTTACTCTCATTATTGTCTTTTTCATAACCCAGCCTATCACACTCACTGCAGTGGCATATCTCTCTAAAACAGACAAGGGAATCAGATACTTCCTCGTCACATCCTTTCTTTCTCTTGGATTATTATACAGTTTCTGGTGGAATAGCATGGGACTACTGTGTTGGGGATGGAGGTTTATGACGCCAATACTACCGTTTTTTGCAGTTTCGTCAGCGATGGCATATGAAAAAAACATTATTCCAAAAAAGATTTTCTGGATACTATTCTACCTATCCTCTAACATAGCCATATTCAGCTTGCATCCGCTGGTATGGCAGATTTTTTATCAATTCACTCCAATAGCGAACACATACTATGATATACTGGCAGTACTTCCACATCATCCCCTCAACTAGGTTATCCCCGTCATAAGCCCTATTTTACAAGGGGTTTTTATACTACTTTGGCGTATTAATAAGAGCAGTTTTTTTGAAGCTGCTATGCTTTTCATCTATTATGTGAAGGCCTATGGCGAAACGTAATAAACCCGTTGCGGGTTCACGGCAGTTTAGACCCCTCAAGAGGGCAAAAAAAGAAGTGCCCAGAGTGCAGAGCTGGCCAGTTGGGGAGTCGATGATTCTAGGTTTCACAGGCTATAAAGCTGGTATGACCCATTGCATAGCATTGGATGAAGACAAAAACAGCCCGACATCAGGCTCTGAAATTTTCGTTCCGGTAACAATCATAGAAACACCACCTATGAAGGTCGTGGGCGTGAGATTGTATAGGAAAGGATATGGTGGTGAGCAGGCCTTCACAGACATCTGGTGCGATACACCAGACAAAGAGGTTCTCAGACGAACTAATCTTCCTAAAAAAACCGATTCACAAACCAAACTTGAAGAAGCAACAAAAAACCTATCGGAAGTAACTGACATCAAACTTATAACACACACAACCCCCGCATTAACGAATTCTCCCAAAAAAATACCTGACATAATGGAGATGGCGTTAAAGGGAGAAAACTCTGAAAAATTGGAATACGCCAAGCAATCCCTTGGGAAAGAGGTTAGGGTATCTGACGTGTTCAAGGAGATGCAGTTTGTCGACGTGACCTCTGTTACAAGAGGTAAGGGATACTCGGGAGTAATCAAAAGATACGGGGTAAGAAGGCAGCCGCGCAAGTCAAAGGGTAAGGTGAGGCATATAGGGACTGGTGGTTCCTGGAGTCCAGCCCACAAACTGTGGGTTGAGCCGCTTCCAGGTCAGCTTGGATACCAGACAAGGACTGAATACAATAAACTAGTTATGAAAATCGGCGAAAACGGAGAGGAAATAAACCCTGCAGGCGGATTTTTGAAATACGGGCCAGTAAAAACCCAGTATGTGATGGTATACGGCAGCGTACCAGGACCTGCTAAAAGAGTAGTTAGGCTAACCTATCCAAGACGAGACCACAAACCAGCGTCTCTCACTATAAAACACATCGACACAAGCTCTAAACAGGGGATATAAAACATGGCAAAGGTATACTCATTAGACGGCAAGGTCAAAGGCGAAGTCCAGGCAAGCTTGGTATTTGACACGCCATATCGTCCAGACATAATACAGCGGGCAGTCGTTGCATTATCCTCTAGTGCGAGACAAAGGCATGCAGCAGACCCTGAAGCAGGAACCAAAACATCAGGCGACTACTACGGGTCAAGAAGAAACACATTCAGGCAGACAATCAACAAAGGAAACTCAAGGCTTCCCAGGGTGAAGACAGGTGGTGGAGGACTCGGCAAAGTCGTAAGAATACCACAGGCAAAGGGAGGTAGGAAAGCCCATCCTCCAGTGGGAAAGGATTACTGCAAGAAAATAAACAAGAAAG
>JAHIYG010000289.1 GCA_018815265.1 Candidatus Altarchaeota archaeon
AAAAAAGAAGGCAAAAAATGGTTTGACAGCTCAAGAATAGAGCAAAGCTACTGTGAGATAAGTTTAAGGGATCTCAAGCGATTTAGGCGGAAAACACTGATAAGATACTATCTTAATCCGATTAGAACCATGGGATACATACTCGACATAAGGGGTACAGTTCAACTGAGGGAGATGATAAAAAACGGATTGGGCCTAATAAAAGGGTTTTGACCTAGAGGGTATACGCGATAATATTGCTTATAAAACCTGCAAGCCGGATATTTTTTGATTTAACATCCATTTCATGCGGGAAAATTCCCAGTAAATCCCTCATGGATAAAAGATTCAGGTTTTGCTCATACGCCCAAAACCCATACCTTGAACCCCTTAAAATCCCCCTAAATATATTTTTTGGGAGAAAATGCAGTAATGGCAAGCAGGTATGTGTCTCCATAGGAAACCACCTATAGGGGGTTGATACAAAAACCTTATCCGCGACCCTGCAAAGCTCTGAGATAAAAAATCTCTGGCCATCCACATCGCCAGTGTGTTCAACAACAGCATTACTGAAAACAATGTCGAACTCCCTGTCTTTGAACGGCAGCATCTCCCCTGCCTTGATTATTTGAAATTTCAATCCCTCATACTTTTTAACCAGGTGAGAGCCGTCTTCAGTTCCAACACATGTAATCTGGCCCTTGAAGGGGTAGAGTTTTTCGAAGAAGTTTGATTCCATATGAGAGTCCTCGCAAGTAACTCCGACATCCAGTATTTTAGTCCTTTTAGTTGGAGAATATACCTCCATTAAATGAGCGAATATCTTTTTTCTGACATGCATTGAGATATTGCTTCCAAATGGGATGTCACCGGTGTTGGAATAAAATGGTGACTTCTTTAGTTCCATGTTCAAATTATTGGCCTGGGTTTTAATATGCTGGAAGAAAATAGTATAGCCAAGTGAAATGACATGAAGCTCTCGATAATAATGCCAGTCTACAATGAAGCTAGATACTTTGAAAAGATATTGGGTAAGGTCCGGAAGGTAAGGTTGCCCTTGAAAAAGGAGATAATAATAGTTGAGAGCAACTCAACAGACGGAACACGAGAGATTGTCAAAAAATACGAGAATATTAAGGACATTAAAATCATCTACCAGGAAAAAGCCCTTGGAAAAGGAAATGCCATAATGCAGGGTCTGAAAAAGGCGACAGGAGACATAATTCTCATACAAGATGCAGATTTGGAATATGACCCAAGGGATTATAACAAACTAATCGCTCCAATACTCAAAAAAGAGGTGAAATTCGTCATAGGCTCCAGAAAGATGGGACATAAAACATGGCAGATACGAAGCATGAAAACAAACAAATACGTCGTATTATTTGTGAATGTGATAGCCAATCTCGCAGATGAAATATTCAATCTCCTCTATGATGTGCACCTTACTGACCCCCAGTCAATGTATAAGGTATTCCACAAAGACTGTTTAAAGGGCGTTAAGTTCAAGTCTAACAGGTTCGACTGGGATTGGGAAATATGCGCCAGATTCATTAGAAAGGGCATAATACCAATAGAGTTTCCAATAGCATACAATTCAAGGGACTTCAGCGAAGGGAAAAAAATAAACATTGCAAGGGAAATATTTCTTAACGCAACTGCAATCATCAAATACAGGTTCCTATGGTGAAAATGCCAGGTAATTATAAAACGGTTAAAAAATGCGGGGTCTGCGGCGCACCAAAGACAAGATGGCAGATATATATGAAATTAAATGATGAGCAGAATCTGATGAAGTGCACTGACTGCGGATTTCTATTCAACAACAGGCAACGGATAGATTTTGACGTAATCTACCCGGACAGCTATTTTGAAAAAGATAATGAAGTGGGCCATGGCGGGGGGTTCTACTGCTATGGCCTGCTTTGTAAAAGCCAGCAGATGATGTATAGTTTCGCATCAGATTTCATAAAGAAAACCACAACCGGCAAAGCCACAGTTTTAGAGCTTGGATGCAGTTTCGGATTCTTTCTGGAGCAATTCAAAACCGAGGGCGCAATCTCTACGGAAGCGGTTGAGATGAATAAGCTCGCGGTAAAACATGCAAAAAAAATAGTTGGCAGAGTGTATGAAACCCCATTTGACAGTTTTACAACCAGGAAAAAATACGACTACATAGTGTTTTTTGAATTTTTAGAGCATGTTTTAGAACCCAAAAAAACATTGGAGAAAGTAGGAGAACTCCTGAAGGACGATAGATATGCGATGATAGCCACGCCAGACGCTGGGACAATATGGTTTAAGCTGCTTGGAAAAAGATGGTCATCCATACATCCCGCAGTACACAACCAATATTTCACAAAAAAGACAATAAGGAAGATACTTGAGGATTCAAACTATGAAATAATAAGCTTGAAAACATCCCATTTCCTTTGGGCGGACATATACCACATAAGGAAAAGACTGTCTGAGATGTTTCCCTCTACAAAGTTATTCTGGCGCCTATTCTCATTTTTAGACCATAAAGTAATCCCGTTCTTTAACGGCGGGGACTTGAGGGTAATTGCAAGAAAAAAGGCTATATCTCCTCGATAGTTATGTTTCTGAAATACAGCCCTAAATCCCTTTTATCCTGGTTACCAGGATACATTTTTGAAGGATTAAACGTCGGGTTGATTTTAAAATCCAGTTTTATGAAATCTTTTACGGTTTCCTTTGAAGAGTTGAATACAAGTACTTCCGGAGCAGGATAAAATTCATGCCTTTCCACGTTGTTGACTATGACTGTGACATTTGCCCTTCTGCCATGACCTGCCTCGATGGTGAATCTTAAATCGCTTGAATGGTCTTTAGTATGGATGAATACTGTCGCATTTTCCATGCACCAATTTCTGTCGCCTTCCGCTCCGTAAAAACCGAAAATATTATAGTTAGGTATTAAGTCGTTGATGTTCTTCTGGAATTTCCCATTGCCAGAGTAGAAGTTAAAGCAATTCTGCCCGACAACACCGCATTCAATAGATGTTTTCAAAGAGTTATAAATCGTGGGATTAGTATTTCTGAAAAAGCCATAATACCCGAAGATGGCAGGGAAAATATTGAATAAAATGCTGAGGACAGCCAACAACACTATCAATGCAGTCAATGATTTTTTTATCATTTCCCTATGGGGCAGCTTGGTTTTCTCAAGAAAGGATAAAACCATAAAGATGGCATATGATGCAAGAATCGTCGAAAAAAGTGCAAAATCCAGGAGATACCTTATTGTTATGAGCGGAAAATAGACTAGCATTATAACATTTCCCAAGATTGAAAAACCCAAGACAATAATGACATGTCTTAAAGAGTGCTTATTTTTGTTAAAAATTTTAAAATACAGGATACCCCGGGTAAAAGGCAAACATATTGAAATGAAAATGAGCGGAAGTATTAGATAAGGAATTAGAAAAAACACTCCCACAATCAGCTCTCGACCATACCAGTCTCCAATGCTTTCAGGTTCCAGGTGGTAGTATGGAAAATTAAAGTCGATGATTGGTGGGCGGAAAAAATAGTCGTAAAATATGGATGGAACATCCGAGAAGGGGACATACCCGCCCATAAAAAGCCCCCTTTGCTTAACACCCAATAGAACATACTTTAATCCGAACTCCAGGAAATTATCAAATCTCAAATAATTGTAGAGAAACATCAAAGCCATAATGGAAAATAGGGGGATACAATAGTGCAGAAGATTGGTGAGAAGGAACCAACGCCTATTTTTGTCATTTTGATAAGTCCTTGCCAGGCAATAAAGAAGGTAAAGTGACAGTAGAATGACGACGAAGATGCAGTTTGCCTTAGAAAACAAAGCCAGTCCGAAAAAAGTTCCTGCAAGAGCGAGATTCAACCTTTGACTGCCTTCCTGATTGGAGAAAACTAAAGCGTTTAACAGGTAATAAACCCCTCCAATTAAAAAGAATGATTTGCTCGAGATTGAGAGCTCATAGAAATTACCATGAACAAGTATGAATGGCAGCGTGCTTCCAAACGCTAAAACCATCAATGATAAGAAAAAAACATTGGAATATTCACTTGTGAAAAATAATGATTTTACCCTATCAAGTATCAACCAGCTATAGGCAA
>JAHIYG010000290.1 GCA_018815265.1 Candidatus Altarchaeota archaeon
CGAGCGAAAATTCGGAAGGAGAAAGAAAAAAAACGGGAAAAAACGCTTTGGGATAGAATACGAAATACAAAGCTACCTGGACTACCAGGGAAAAAGCTTCGTCAAACGGTTTGACGCACTAAGCTACCTCTACATAACAGACGCAATAGACCAATTCGACCTAACAGAAGGCGGAAAAAGAAAGCTTTCAGAAGTCCTTGGCAAATCCAAGACAAAATTCCTACTCATATCCTTCACTACAGACTGGCTCTACCCCCCTGAACAGGTAGAAGAAATCTATGCAGGATTGGCTGAAGCCGGTGTTCCTGCAGTATACAAAAAACTAGACCTACCATACGGCCACGACAGCTTCCTAGTATACAACAACACACTTGGAAACACACTAACTGAATTCTTGAATTAATAAGATATATATTTTGTCAAATCTAAACATTTTCAATGCAATGGGTGATTTATGCCAAGAAACTAGCATGTTATGCTGTGCTCTCTGCTCTTATCGTCGTATCTGCTTCAGGATTAAAGACTGCTGGTGGAAACGAACTACTGAACTGCCTCTGCGGATGCCTTAATCACGGGCAATTCAGCTGCTCATACGACACCTCAGACCCTGGGTGGTCCCCCTCATGCAGCAACCTACAAAATGGTCCCTGCATATGTAAGGCATACGGGTGCTACAGATACTCTCTTCCAAGCGATGATGCCTGCTGGAACAAATGCCAGCACAAGGATACTACGACAGTCAAAAAGACAACAACCACTTACAAACCAACAACTACTGTAAAAAAGACAACCACCACCCACAAGCCGACAACCACAACCTTAAGAAAAACGACGACGACAAGGACGACAACATCGACCGTCAGAACGACAACCACTATGAGGACGACAACAACGGCTAAGCCTACGACAACCACGACTATTAAATCTGAGGATTTGGAAACAGCTCTTAGGAAATGCAATGACTTACGTGTTACGGAACCCACATTGACAGTCGGCGAATTCGTGGCATATCTCAACCACATTGAGGGTAAAAACCCGACAATGGATTGGAGGAAAATAATCGCTAAACTACATCATGAAGTTTATGGAGACGACGTAGACCGGACAACACCAATCATTCCAATACGCCTTTTCCAGCATGGGCCAGATACAGACGGCTCCCAGCTAGTGAACACATCCTGCTGGAGCGTCCCAAAGTTTGTCATAGGTCCCCGAGGCAGACTAATAGACATCTCCCACTCATATGCTGGTTTAAGAAGCGACTTAAACCGGGGCTTTCCGCCTTGGATGTGGCTTCTTAGAAACTTCAACACCGACTGGGGCGACACATGGCAGGTTTACACGGAGGATAACCCTGACTTGGCGCCTCCGCACCAAAGACGAGGCAATTACATAGGTAAATGGCTTGCGGCATACTATTCAAAGCCTGAAAACAAAAACAAACCACTGTCACAAGCCTATGATGAATACTTCTCACTGGGTGAAGACACACCAGATGATGGTAGTAGCCCTCAATAGACATAAGTCGGTTGCATTGAATTAAATTACCCTTCAGTTACTGCCCCCTTTATTAATGTCGGAGACTATTTTTTTCATATGAAATATTCTTCATATGTTTTGTTTTTTAAGGCGTTGTCTAACAGGGTTAGGCTTTCAATTTTGGATTCGCTCATGTCCGGTGAAAAAAGCGTCTCAGAAATCTGTTCATTAACTGGGTTGGAGCAGAGCAGGGCCTCACACAACCTCAGAATTCTCTCGACATGGGGCTTCATCAAATCAAAAAGGAAGGGCAAGAAAGTTATCTATTCGCTAGACAGAAAGAATATAACTCCAATAATGGAGGCTGCTGCAACCTACCTTGATAAACACGAGGTGAAGCTCTGCACATGTGGCATACTCAAAGGGGAGAAAACATGCAAGCATTTGAGGTTAAAAAATGGTTAAAAGACAGATAATAAAAATTGACGAGGAAAAATGCAACGGATGTGGGCAGTGCATACCCAACTGCCCTGAAGGGGCGCTGCAGATGATAGACGGCAAAGCCAGGTTGATATCTGACCTGTTCTGCGACGGACTCGGAGCCTGCATAGGCCACTGCCCCCAAGGCGCAATAACCACAGAGGAGCGGGAGGCACAGGCATATGACGAGAAAAAAACAATGGATAACATCATAGCAGCCGGCCCAAACACAATAAAAGCCCACCTAAAACATTTGAAAGAGCACGGTGAATTCGGATACATGGGACAGGCCATAGAAGTGTTGAAATCCAAAGGCCTTCCCGTCCCGGACCTGGGGGACAGCGGAAGTTGCCCCCCAACAGGCTGTCCAGGCTCCAGAATGCTAGACTTCAACAGTGAAAAAACAGATTCTGAAGAAGGCGACGTGTCATCACAACTACGCCAATGGCCGGTGCAACTGCATCTGGTTTCGCCTAATGCCCCCTATTTCCGCGGCAAGGACGTGGTGTTATCAGCAGACTGCGTCGCATACTCACTAGGTGGCTTCCACAGCCAGTACTTGAAGGGGAAATCACTTGCCATCGCATGCCCCAAACTCGACTCCGACTTAGATATTTACGTCGAAAAAATCAAGGAAATGGTGGACGAGGCTAAAATCAACACA
>JAHIYG010000291.1 GCA_018815265.1 Candidatus Altarchaeota archaeon
TATTAAGCCGCACACACCCTTTTGGCCGTGGCGGGATGCGAATTTGTCGCCTAACTCCGGGATTCTTAAGCTTCTAACCCTTACTTTGGCGAGTTTGTTTCTTTCGACTGACTCTGACATGACAACACAGTCTACTACGCCTGATTCCATGTGTCTCACAGTGATTGAAGTCTCTCTTCTCTTCTCTTCAACAATACCGTATGGGCCAATTTCCTCTAGGAACCTCGGAGGTGATGTTCTCCCAATCAATACTTCTCCTGAACCAACATCCGATTCCGGGTAGATTAGTCCCTCTTCACCGAGTTTGTCATAGGTGTCTTGCGCCTGGGAGCCCTCGACTTCCTGTGCTGGAAGCTCGAATTTGTCCCTTTGGCCGCTTGGGTATCTACGCTCCTCTGCAGAATATGTCCTATAGAATGTCGAACGCCCAATCCCCCTCTCAATCGAGCCTTTGTTCAGGACCACCGCATCCTCCATATTGTAACCTTCGAAACTCATGACTGCGACCACGAAGTTCTGGCCAGCCGGCCTTTTATCATATTGTATGCTGTCGACTATGTCTGACTTCACAAGCGGCTTCTGAGGATAATGCAATACATTCGCTCTTGAGTCAAAGCGTGAGAAGTAGTTTGAAGTGTAAAGACCCAGTGTCTGCTTTGCCATAGCAGCAGCCATCGTCACCCTAGGCGATGAATTGTGTTCAGGCCACGGAGCAAAACATGCAGAAATGCCAAGCATCAATGAAGGAGTCAATTCCATGTGGGTATGGTCTGGTAAGACCTTGTATTCCCTAACAGCCACAAACATGTTTTCTTCTTCCTCAGCATCAACATATTCCACAGCACCCTCCTCAATCAGGTTCTTCCAGGTTTTCTCGCCGCTCTTGAGTTTCTTAAGATGTTCTGAAGTGAACAGTGGCTTGCCATTATCCAAAATCACAAGCGGCCTTAGGCATCTGCCTTTGTCAGTGTAAATCTGAACTTCATTGTTTTCCGGATGATAACTTATCGATGTCGTGTGCGCGATTTTGCCTTCACGCCTGAGTTTTCTAATTCTTGAAACTAATGTTTCAGGGTTTTTGTGCTCTCCAACGAGCCTCCCGTTTAGGTATACAACAGCATATGTCACTTTAGTTCACACCAAATTCACGCAAATATTTCTCAACCGGAACCTCATCTGTTTCCTCAGATATTATGGCGCCAATCGATAGATTCTTAACTAAACCGCAATTTTGTCCTTCAGGGGTTTCATTGGGACATACTCTGCCGAACTGTGTCGCATGCAAGTCACGCGCTTCGAAATGAGGGTGGCTTCTGGACAAAAGCGAACTCACTCTCCTCTGATGCGCGACATACGAGAGGTAGTTGGTCCTATCCAATACCTGACTTACCCCGCTTCTGCCGCCAGTCCAGTTTCCTGTGGCCAAAGCATAGGATATGCTTTCAGTCAGGTTATTTGACCTGACCGCGGTTTTCACATTTATGACTCTGTGTCTAGCATGTTGTTTCTCAAGCTGATATTTTATGTCGCGCGCGATTTTATTGAAGCTGACCCGGAACAACTCCTGCATCAGGTCGCCTGAAAGCCGAAGCCTCTTGTTGCTGTAATGGTCTTTATCGTCTGGCTTCCTCACTCCACTGTCGAGCTCCAGAACCTTCTTTGCCATGATACCCAGGAATTTGGCCTTGTTTTTCCTGTCAGCTTCGGTATTTCCAATGTGCGGCAAAAGGAAGTTGTTTATGACTTGGTTGGCACGTGTAGCCTGGTATTGCTTTGCATGCCCTGCCCCTGCCCTTTTTCCTAGATAATCGAATGCTTCCTCATGAGACATCGACTTCACTTCAAGGTTGATTTTGACCTCCAACTGGATGTCACCTTCGAACATATTAAGTATATCCTCCTCACTCATCCCCAAACCAATCATCATAGTCGTCAGGGGTATCCTATGAGGTATCCCCGGGAATGAGACGAATAGTGAATGGCTATTTGAAGCAGATGGCTCTCTTTTTTCAACAGTCACCCTAGAGCGGAAGCCCTGTCTGACAGAGAAAACCTTCGCAATTATGACATCCTTACCCATTATGTTCTCCTGGGACACCACAATCCTGTTTGGCGCCAAATCCTCAACTATTATAAGGGTCCGTTCTGTCCCGTTTATTATGAAATAACCACCCATATCCTGTTCATCTTCCCCGTGCCGTGACAGCTCATCTCCTGACAGCCCATGTAAAAGACATTTTTTGGAGCCTACCATAATAGGCAGATGCCCGATTTCAACTTCGACAGGTTCGCCCCGTTCTATGAATTCGAGGGTTATTGGTGCTGAGTACGTTAGGTTTCTGAGCCTGCACTCAAATGGATACCTGGACTCTATACCCTGTCCTGACTCGTTAACGCAGGGTTTGCCAACGCTTATTTTACCTAGTTCCAGGCTGTAATCAGGTATTTCAATGTCCAATGAGCCTTTTTCATCTATAACCTCTTGTAAGCCCGTATCAAGGAGCCAGTTAAAGGATTCAAGTTGGAAGTTAGTCAAATCTTTCCTGACTATGAAATCTGAAATCCTGACCAACGGCATCTTTGACTGTGAACTCATTGTATAACCACCCTATAGTAGTAAGACGTCCCTATTTCAGGGTTTTTACGGGTTATTTTTATAAGGTCTCCAGGTTGGGGTTTCATATCCTTAATAGCTGGGTCATCGATGAATATCTTAGGAAACTGATCAAGTACAGCATTGTATTTTTCCAAAACCTCTTTTTTATCTTCAGGACTTAGTATCTCATGTAACGGAACTAAAACGTGATCAATCAAAACCACACCCCCGACGTGTAAAAACGAAATAGAAAAAGAAACATGTCTTAGATATATGACACCACTATATAAAAATCAGATGTTTTTACATGAGTTGACAAAGCCGTTAATATAGATGTGTACAGGGGATAAAAACCGAATGGAATTGTGAAAATAAGCTGTTTGGGCCGTATCTGCTTATTTTTTGAGGTACACCTCATAGACTCGCAGTTTATTGTTTTCATACACCATATTCAGCCAGCTGCAGGATAGTTTCCTGGTTGTGATGATGTAGTCCACAGTATAATTCCGCAAGTAATCATCGGCTTCACACCTCTTTGACATGAATTTGGAGTAGGTGTCTTGATTTCCAACACCCAAATTGGCGTTACGCAGGTTGATGACGTAGTTTTTACTAATAGGGTATATGCCATAAGATATTAACGGGTCAGCAAGAACTCTTACCCCCGAAGGATAGTGTTCACCTATATAGTTTATGGCATCATACCCGTCTTCATCAACCAGATAGAGTATCACATAATATCTGCTTTGTCCTATCGAGAAATAGTGGTGCCTATCTATGTCGTAATAGTTCAAAAAGGAAACATAAAAGATGCATGAAGCAATCAACACAGCAAGTAGCCCGCTATATCTCCCAACTCTGAGAATAGAGTTTGTCTTTCTGATGAAATTGTCCAACCCAAGAGCCGACAAAGGTGCAATAAGAATCATAAGATAATAAAATGCCCGAAGATACGGGAGCAATATTGTGAATGATAAAAATGTGCCAATCACTATGTTCAGAAAACAAAAAGCTGCAGAAAACATCATGACTCCGACTTTGGCTTGTTTCCTCACAACAAATAACCCTATTAAAGCCAAAAATGCCTGGGTTAAACCAACATATTTGATAAGTTCAAGGTTAAGTTTTGGCGCTAGCGGAAAGGGTTTGCTTTTGTCAAATAAGATTATGCCAAGAATCTTGGCAGCCAATGGTTTAAGAGTCGGGTGATAGAACACAGATACAGTTGCACCAACCACAACCAAGACTAATATACACTTCAATCTTTTGTTTAGCTTTATTGCATGCTCCGCTAAAACTGCTGTCAGGAATAGAAAACCAGATAGGGGATAGATATATGATGAAACCAGTAATGCGAATATTACTAGCTTGCTTCGTATCGAATACAAGTAAAAAAGAAAAAATATAGTGAAAAATGACATGATATGAGGTGTGAAAAACCATGTTCCCAGGAGGTTTCTATTGCTTTTGACTGCTGCAAAAAATAGCATTGAAAGAAGTGCAACACTGGGGGTTGCATTATTTCTCAGATAAAGAAA
>JAHIYG010000029.1 GCA_018815265.1 Candidatus Altarchaeota archaeon
AGAGAGTATAATCCAAGCATTATTGCGACAATTCCCAACATCACTGCCGCGTTTTTCAAGCTGCTTACTTCAATCCTGATTTTTCCGTTGTCTTTGACTTTTGGGGAGAGTTTGTATCCTTTGTCAAATACCTTAGAGATTATCTCGGAGGTAGATGTCTTTTTTGGGTCGTATGTTACTTTGACTTCAGCGTCCTCGTAGCTTGCATTTATCTCCTTAACCCCCTTTATCTTTAGTACAGTCCGGGATATGATTTTTTCGCAGCTTGGACATTCCATCCCGGAAGCCTTAAATTCCTGGGTCATGTATTTTGTCATTGATTCACCTTGTATCCAAGATCCTCTACTGCTTTTTTCACCTTTGCCATGTCTGGTTCTTTATCGTATTTTATTGTGACTGTCCCCGCCTTGTGGTCTGACTTGGTTTCTTTGATGTTGCCTATTTCAGAGAGCTCCTCGTTTACTAGCATCTCGCAGCTTTTGCAGTGCATCCCCGCTACCTTAAATGTTTTTGAGTCCATTTTTGCATATCAGACTACGCTGAAACTAACTATTAACATATGGGTGAAACTAGTTTCAATGGCATACGCTGTTTTCAGCCTCTATTGATTTGTGGTGTTTCATGAGCTCCTCAGGTATCGCCTTGTTGGCTTTCTTGAGGTAGTCGTATATTGCTTCTTTTAGTCCGTCAACTGCGAGCAGGCTGCAGTGTATTTTTGGCGAGGGCAGCCCCCCGAGTGAGTCGATTATGGTTTGGTTAGTGATTTTGAGTGCTTCTTCAAGGGTTTTTCCCTTAGCTAGTTCTGTGGTGACAGAGGATGTGGCGATTGCTGCAGCGCATCCGAGGGTCTTGAATTTTACGTCGTATATCCTGTCGTCTTTGACTTTGATGTATATCCACATGATGTCTCCGCAGCGCATGTTCCCTACTTCTCCGACTCCGTCTGCATCCTTTATTTCTCCGACGTTTTTCGGGTTTGTGAAGTGTTCCATGACTTGCGACGTATACATTCTATCCCCTCCATATTGGGCTTATTGCCCTGAGTTTTCCGACCTCTTCCACTAGGGTGCCTACAACATAGGTTATCTCGTCTTTTGTGTTTTCATGGGAGACTACCATCCTGAGTGCTCCGTGGGTGTCTTCAACTGGCATCCCCATTGCTGTTAATACGTAGCTTGGTTCGAGGTTTTTTGATGAGCATGCAGACGCCGTGGAGCATGCAATGCCTTTTGCGTCAAGCCGAAGCATCAGTGATTCGCCTTCGACTCCCTTAAATGAGATGTTTGCGTTGTTGCAGAGTCTCTTCGTGGGGTGGCCGTTGAGTTTGGTCTCAACTATGTTTTTTTGTATTTCAGATATTAGTTTGTCTCGTAGGTTTTTCATGTACTGTATTTCTTTTTCCCCAAGTATTTCTGATGCGGTTGCGAATCCCACTATTGAGGGTATGTTTTCTGTTCCTGACCTCATTCGTTTTTCGTGTCCTCCGCCGTGTTCGACTGCCTCGATTTTTGTCCCCATTTTCACATACAGTGCTCCGACTCCTTTAGGCCCGTGTATTTTGTGCGAGTTCAATGTTACCAAATCCAGGTGTTGTTCTGTAACATCTATTTTTTCCTTTGTGAAGCTTTGGCATGCGTCTGTGTGGAATGCCACCTTTTTTTCAGAGCATATCTTCCCTAGGTCTTCTATATCCTGTATTGTGCCTACTTCATTGTTTGCGTGGCCGACTGTGACGAGGATTGTGTCTTTTCTGATTTCATGCGCTACGAGGTCTGGACTAACTAGTCCGTATTCGTCGACGTCGAGGTATGTTGCGTCGTATCCTTGCTTTACAAGCCACCGTATTGGGTTGAGTATAGAGGGGTGTTCTATTCTAGTGGTTATTATGTGTTTGCCTTTGTCTTTTTGGGCGTATGCTATGCCTTTGATTGCGAGGTTATTTGATTCGGTTCCCCCGGAAGTGAATATTATCTCGAATGGGTGGGCGCCTATTTTCGAAGCTATTTTAGTCCGTGACTGCTCCAATACCTCATGGGCTGCCCTGCCGAAGCCGTGCAGGGAGGATGGATTGCCGAATTCTTTCGTAAAATACGGTTTCATAGCCTCTAAAACCCGTTCATCAACCCTTGTGGTTGCCGCGTTGTCCAGGTAGATCCCCACAAAAAACACCTCAATTAACAATTGTTAATATGTGCATGTATTGTATATATACCCCCCAGTTACAGCCTAGTTACTCTTTTTTGTCTTTTAGGACTATTAGGTTCGTGAGTCCTCTTCTTCTGCGTTCTAGTAGGCCGTTTGCCTCTAGTTTGTCGAGTATTCGTGTGACTTTGACTTTTGTAAAACCTGCTTTTTCGACTAGTTCAGACTGGAATGCTGCTCCGTCTTTTTCAACTATTTGGGAGTATATTTTTTTCTCGTCTGGCTCCAGGTTTTTCCCCCGATCATTCCACTCGGCTTTTCTGTCTATTGATTTTTCCGAGTCTTTTTTGATTAGAAGAAGTATTCCAGATATGACCATTAGCATTAGTGCTGCTGCCCCGAAGTATATCACCTTAGGTATTTCGTATGTTTTCATTTCGCAGGAGTCTCCGCAAGTGCATGAGTCCGCAGTCTCCTGGCTGCTTTGGTCCATTATGTACGCCAACATAGTGGCAACTACAACTGAACACACTATCAATATCAAACCCATGACTTTGTTTGATGTCAGCTTCATCTTATCTCCTCCACACTAGTTGTTCCGTCTTTGTTGTCCTTTACCATGTATCCCCTCTCTTTTAGTTTGTCGCGTATTTCATCTGCTTTAACAAAGTTTTTTTCAGCCCTGTATTTGTTTCTCTCTGCAACTAGTTCAACCACTTCATCGGGTACTTTTTTTTCGTTGGGCGCGAAACCCAAAGCACCCATTACTTCATCAAATATCTTAAGCGCCTCTTGGGTATCCTGTGGTTTCTCGTCAAGTATTTGGTTTGCTTTTTTGACTGTGTCGAATATGTGTGCCAGCGCCTTAGGAGTCTGGAAGTCGTCATTCATCGCCTCATCGAATTTGGCCTTTAATTCGTGAAATAATGCGTCTAGGTCATGTGAGGTTGCGCCGCCGTCAACGAGCCTTTGCCTGAAGTTTCTGAGCCTCTCAAACGCTTTTGCACTGTTTACAAGGTTTTCCCTGCTATAATCTATCGGACTTCTATAGTGGGTTTGCAGTACGAAAATGCGAAATACTTCTGCTTGGAATTCATCAAGGAGTTTTCTGACAGAGAGTATGTTTCCAAGCGACTTGCTCATCTTCTCCCCTGAAGAGTTGAGAAATCCAGTGTGCATCCAGTATTTCACAAACGGTTTTTTCCCAGTTAACGCCTCGCTCTGTGCTACCTCGTTCTCGTGATGTGGGAAAATCAAATCAAGTGCTCCGCCGTGGATGTCTATCTGGTCTCCCAAGTGTTTTTGACTCATTATGGTGCATTCAATATGCCAGCCTGGGCGGCCGTATCCCCATGGACTTTCGAATCCGAAGCCGTCATCGACTTTCTTCCAGAGCGCGAAATCCAATGGGTTACTCTTGTTTGGTGAGGGCTCTATCCTGTGCTGACTAAGCTGTTCTGTATCCTGGTGCGAGAGCATTCCGTAGCCTTCTGCTTTTGAAACGTCAAAATATACGCTTCCGGCAGCTTCATATGCATATCCTTTCTCCAAAAGCTTTTGTATCCCCGAGATTATGTCAGGTATCGTCTCAGAGACTTTAGGGTAGTAGTCTGCAGTTGTAAGTCCCAGACTCACCTGGTCCTGAAGGGACTTTTCCGCGAACTCAGATGATAGCGCAAGGGGTTCGACTCCTTTTTCCCCTGCGCGCCTTATGATTTTGTCGTCTACGTCTGTGATGTTTTGTATGTATCTGACGTTATAGCCCTGGTATTTCAAGTACCTCAATAACGCATCAAATGCAATGTATGTCCTGGCGTGGCCAATATGCATGAGGTCATAAACAGTCAAACCACAAATGTAAACCCTTACCTCACCTTGAACAAGAGGTGTGAACTCCTCAAAAACCCTAGTTAGAGTGTTGTAAATCCTCAAGGACATGTTGTATAGATATGAAAAACACCATAATAAAGTAACAATTGTTATATTGGCGTATTTATTCTGTCCCATATGAAGTATCTTGTATGGACTTCTATGTTAGGTCTGGTGAGAGTGGGTTTCCTTTTTCTAGGGGTATTCTTGCGAAGTCTATTCTGAGGACTGGAGTCACGCATCTTAAGGCGTATCAGGTTGCAGAAGACATCAGGAAGGAGTTGGTTGAGACCGGCAAGGAGGAGTATTCAGATGATGAGGTTTTTGAGTTGACATGTAAAAAACTCGATGCATTAGACCCTGGTGTAGCCCAGAAATATAGGAATTGGAGGCAAATCACCCATTATAGACAGGCGATTTTCATCCTAATTGGTGGGGGAACAGGTGTTGGGACGACGTCTGCAGCAGCGGAACTGGGTTATATGCTGGAGATACCTCGGGTCATCGGCACAGACACCATACGCGAGGTTTTGAGGAAGACAATATCTGATGAGTTTCAGCCCACCTTGCACGAGTCCACATATAATGCTGGAGGACGACTGAACAGGAAGCTCCTATCTGGTGTAGACTTGGACATTCTAGGCTTTGAGGAACAGTCAGCTTCTGTATGCGTTGGTGTGAAGGCACTTTTGGAAAGGGGAATCAGCGAGAATAAATCAATGATTATAGAGGGGATACACCTTCTGCCATCGCTGATTGACGATTCATACCTTTCAAGGGAGAATGTATTCATGTTCGTACTCGACGTTAGCGACTCCAAAGAGCATATTGAAAGATTCCACAGGAGGGGGAAAGAATCGTCGAGGAAGACTAGTAAATATGTCAAAAACTTCAAGACCATACGCAAAATCCAAGAGTACATTGTTGAAGACGCCAGAAAAAACAATATTTGGGTTATTGAAAACATGAATCTGAGAAACACCGTCAACTCAATAGCAGACCATATGAGGGAGCATTTAGTAGAGACTGTTAAAAAGAAAAACTAACCCTTGATGAGGCATCTGACCGCCTCATCCAAGCTTCCTTCATCACATATTGGAATGTTATCACAATAGACCACTTCCATGCCTTTTTCTAGCGCATATTTTGTGGCGACATCGACTGCTGAAGCCTTCAGTTCAGTAAGTAGCACATCCGCTTTCTCCATGGAGGACAAGTCTTTCATGAGAAGCGGACGGTTTGATAGTTTGTTTGACGCACTGACGATAGTGCATCCAAATTCACACCCAATGTATTCAGATATCTTTCCGACCATCTCATCTGCGAGGGCACTGGTGTATATGACCTTTTTGCCTTTGATGTCACCTAGTGGTTTCGGCCTAAATACTGTCTTGAAAACCTTTGCGCCAGGGTTTATTTTTTTGACGCCAAAATATACATCATCTATCTTCGCCTTTGATGCAATCGGTTCTTCACAGTGTGTCAAAACCACAAGGTCTGCCTTTTTCAGCCGGTATCTTCCGAAGAATCCAAGCAGGTGTTCTGTTTTCTGGTTGCATCCTGCGACAGTCACGAAATGGTCTGTTTCCACGGGGGCAAAGGATGCGCCACTTCCCTCCAGCACAACATAATCGTTTTCCAAAGACTCGGCAAGCCTGCAGCCTTCGACGACAACGCTGGAGTAGGGTTGTCCCATCATTCCGCCACCGCATCTTCGGCACCCTATCGTCCTAATCCTCGACGTCAACGCATCTTCATAATGGTCAGAGGAAGCGTGTTTTCCATGAAGCGATTCACTTACCAGATATGAGGGGGTAATCTCTATTTTGTCGCCTTCTATGACTTCAGGGTGTCCTGGGCCACCACGTCCCATGGTCACCGCAACCGGATTGAATCCCTCATTCTTCAGGAGCCGGCATATGTATCCTGCAACTGCTGTTTTCCCTATTCTTTTGCCAGTTCCAATAACTGAAAGAGAGGGTTTAGTGAATATTTTTTGGTATTTTATCGCTGTGAATCTGAAGTCTGCCCCGACGTAGTCAACACCCAATAGAGCAAGTTCAGACGCTATCTTGAATCTGTCGTCATAGTTGACCACTGGTTCATCACTTAAATCTATTGCTGCTTCGGGCTTGTGTCTGTCTACCGCAGCTCGTATGTCTGAGATGTAGTCTCCGCTTTTGTACACTGGCACAGCAAAAACCTTTGATATGTCCTGGCCTATCTTGATTTTTTCTGTTCCTCCGAGGAATATTGCAGCCAATACATTATGTGTCTTTTTCAGCTCTTCAATTGCTGATGAAACAACTGGTGGATAATGCTCTCCATCGACTAACACGACTACATCCATAGGTTAAGTTATTTTTTACGGTTGCCTAAATAGTATATCATGAAGGTCGGCGCAGCCCTCCACATATACTGGGATGATAAACGTAAGGGATTGGAGTATGTATCAGTCTTGAATGAGCTGGCTGAGATGGGTTTTTACTCCGCTGAATTCCTCTGCGACAGCGGATTCTACCCTATGTGGGGGACTGAAAAGGTGTTTTCTGAAACAAGAAAAATCAAGAAAATCATCGACCGATTAGGTATTAAGGCGACAATACATGCCCCACACTATGACTTCAACATTGCGACAAACAACAGCGGATTAATGGATGAGATGGTGAAGCAGGTCAAGGACTGCGTAAGGGTTGCCGAAATACTCGGGTCAGACATTGTCGTACTGCATCCAGGGCGGATATCCTCTAAAAAATTTCCGAGGGATTTGGTACTTGAAAGGGCAATAGAATTTTTATCAGGTGTGGAGTCTTTTGCAGGAGGGAAAAATGTTAAAATCTGCCTTGAGAACGAGACTTTGTCGACTAAATCACTTTGTTCACTGCCTGAGGAGATGAAATATGTCATAGACGCCGTTGATTCAAAGAACGTCAGAGTCTGCCTGGATATTGCCCATGTCAACACGACGAAAAAGCCGTTGAGTGAATTCCTAAGGTTATTGAAGAAACAAATCTACCACATACACATAAGCGACAACGTCGGTGACTCACATCATCTTCCCATCGGAAAAGGCAACATAGATTTCAAAAAGACAATACGTGAACTTGAACCGTATAGTGGGATTTTGAATATTGAGGGGTGGGTGACAGATGGAAGACGCGAGAACCTTGAAAAAGGCAGAAAATACCTTCTGGCCTTGATGAAGCAACAGAAATGAAATTTGATTTGACGCCTTCGAGAGTTTTTTTGATTGTTTTATCGGTTTATGTGATTTTTTTGTTTGTTGATTTGGGATATGAGGGTCTTTGGGCTAAGGCGGGTGGTTTTTTTGGTGTTTCAAAATATTTCAGAGGCGACTCATACAGGTATTCTCAGCTGGCTAAAGCCTTGACTGAGGGGAGATTACATATTTTTGACAGTGTGGATGAGATAGATGAGCTAAGTAGTCTGTCTTTGGGAGTGGGTGATAGAGTGTATATTCAGCAGTCTCCGGGGATTTCATTTGTGGCTGCTCCGTTTTATTTATTGTTCGGTGATTTTGGGGTTTACTTTGCGAGTGTATTGGTTGGTTTTTTGACGTGTTTGAATATCTATTTTCTAGCTGGTTTTTTCGTTTCAAAGAGGAGTGCTTCAGTTACTTGTTTGTTTTTCGGTTTGGGAACCTATCTTTTGACATATTCGGAGTATGTCTTCAATGATGTTTTGACTGCTTTTTTAGTTTCCGCTTCTCTGTTATACCTTATTAAGTATCTTCGCAGCAACTGTAAAAAAAGCCTTTTTTTGTCTGGCTTATGCGGTGGATTAGTGTCTTTTGCAAAGCCTTCTGTGGCGGTTTTGCCTGTGTTGTTCCTGGTTTATCTGTACTTGAAAAAAGGCGTTCATCCAGCAGCATATTACACTATTTTCTTTATTTTAGGCCTCATTCCTTTTTTCACATACAATAGCTTTTGTTTCGGCTCCCCATTGCAGTCAAGTTTTAACAGTGTTTTAGATGAAGTAGATGGAAAACTGTATACTGTGAGTTTAACGGGTCCGATGACATGGAGGAATAATCCTCTGAATTTCATCACGATGTCCATCATATTTTTATTGACTCAACCAATTACATTCCTCGCATTAATCGGGTTGGTTAAGTGGAGGGATGATATTGCATATCTTGTTGTTGCATCTTTTTTAGTCCTTGGCGGACTGTATAGCATATGGTTTGGGAGTGTGGGCCTGCTATGTTGGGGGTGGAGGCATATGACTCCGCTTCTGCCTCTTCTTTCAATTCCTGCCGCAGTAGCATACGAGAAGAAACTCATCCCACACAACATAGTGTGGATTCTCTTTTACATATCAGTTACAGTGACTGTGATAAGCCTTTACCCCCTCACATGGCATGTATTCACCAAATACAGCATAATAGAAAACATGCAATACCAACCACACCCACTACTACCACACAACCCAATAAACTAAAAAGAAGAGAGCGAGGGGAGGGACTTGAACCCTCGAAAAACGGTTTTGCAGACCGCCCCGTTAGGCCACTCCGGCACCCTCGCGAGCGTGAGCGAGGTAAGCAACACGAAAGTATTGCGGAACCTCGCAAACACATACTATCCTAACGCATCATATTCTTCTTTTATTAATTTATATCACCCACTCCGGTTCTTTGGTGCATGCGTGGCATGGGTCTTTAAAGCGTGTGTAGCAGCCTTCCATCACCTTTAGCCT
>JAHIYG010000292.1 GCA_018815265.1 Candidatus Altarchaeota archaeon
GCCTCCTCCATGAACCAATCAAGAAATCCCTTCTTGTATATTGCGCGGACCCCGTTGACGTTCCAGGAGATGAGTTTCACAGGTTATATTTTAGAAAATGCATATAAGACGCCGATGAAAGTAGGGATAGTGGGTGCAGGAAATGTCGGTGCAACAATAGCCTATACTCTTTCCATGGGGGAGGCAATATCTGAGATTGTGCTGGTTGACAAAAACACAGACAAGGCGCGGGGGGAGATACTTGATCTGCGGCATGGCTTGCCATTCATTCCATATTGCGACCTGGAATGGGGTGAAATTGACGCATTGGCTGGATATGATATCATCGTCTTGACTGCTGGAATAGGCAGGAAACCAGGGGAAACCCGTTTGGATTTAGCTAGGAAAAATACAGAGGTATTTCAGCAAATCATACCTGAGATTGTGAAAGCCAACAGTAAAGCGATATATTTGGTCGTGTCAAACCCAGTAGACATACTGACTTATGTTTCCCTAAAGCTGTCCGGACTTAAGAAAAACCAGGTTTTCGGCTCAGGAAACGTACTGGACTCAGCAAGATTCAAGTCGATACTCGGCAAATACTTCAATGTCGACCCCTCAAACATCCACGCATACGTTTTGGGCGAACACGGTGACTCGGCATTCCCTGTTTATAGCCACTCATTTGTCGGATGCACTCCCCTCAGGGAGATGAAGGAGTATGACCAGAAAAAAATAGATGAGATGTTTTCTGAGGTGAAGTCTGTGGCAGCACAGGTGATAAAGTTCAAGGGCGCAACCTATTATGCAGTGAGTTTGGGCGTTGCAAGCATAATAGAGGCGATAGCGTTGAACAAAAACAGGGTAATGCCCGCATCCACATATTTGGAGGACTATGAGGGAATCTCTGACGTATGCCTTTCAGTGCCTGCAGTAATAAACAAACGAGGCGTCGACCGTGTGCTTAACATACCATATGATGTAGGTGAGATGCAGATGCTGTCTAAATCAGCGGCCGCAGTGGACTCAGTACTGAAAGAAGTCGGCTTCAAGTAAGCTCATGCAAGCATTGCAGTTACTCCGTTTTTTATGAATTCGACAGCTAATGCGGAAAGCAGGAGGCCCATTATCCTTGATGTTGTTTCCATGCCCCACCATCCTATCAGCTGCTCAATCCTTTCGGAGTGCCGCATTATAATCCACACCACAGACAGTGCGGTCATGGCTGCAGCGGCAGTCAGAAGATAGCCATACTCTAAAACAAGCATTATCGTGGTTGTCAGAACTCCTGGCCCTGTTATCAATGGAACCCCTATAACCATGATTGAAGTGTTCTTACTCACCTTATCGACTTCACCCATTGAACCCAAGATGAATTTCACAGATATTATGAACAAGACGAGGCCGCCGGCGACCTGGAAGCTCTCCAACGTTATTCCAAGAACTGATAAAACAAGAGGTCCAACAATAAGGAATGCAAACAATGTAGTGCCTGCTATCAACGTTGCCGAATTCACTGCGTCGGTTTTTTCCCTCTTCTTGAATTTTTTCGATATCGAGAGGAAATATAGGGCGGAAACGAATGGGTCCATTATGACCAAAAATGCGAATGCAGCCTTCATAAAGTCGGTCAACAGATACTCCATACTTACATGCCCTCTGTTAGTTTGTCGACTATTGATTCAACCTCGTTTTTCAGGTTCTTGGGCAGCCCCAGTATGTCGACGTCCAAAAACCCTCGGACTATGAGGGAGGTCGCGTCGTCCCTGTTTAATCCCCTTGACATCAGGTAGTTTATTTCCTTGTCTGCTATTTTTCCGACCGCTGCCTCATGGCTCATCTCGACATCCTGGTATCTGCTGTAGAGTTCAGGGATTGCCTGGACGACTGCGCCGTCGTTTAATATGAGCCCCCGGCATTCCATGTGGGCTTTGACTTTCGGTGCATTGCCTAAAAGCTTGGCAGGCGCTATGGCTTCAGCGTTGTCTTTTACGATGTTTCTGGAGATTATTTCGCCAGATGAGCCTGGAGCCCTCAAGTCAATCAGCGACCCAGCAGACAGCTTAGAATTATCATTCAAGTATATTATGTTGTTGAAACGCGCTCTGGAGCCCTCCCCCACACAATACGCTTTGGGATACATAACCAAGTCTTTGACTGGGTGGATGCAGATGTAGTTTGACACAAAGGAACCTCCTTCTTCGATTACTGCTGCGCTTTTAGGCCTGACAACAGTTTTCTCGTCCCAGTTGTGTATCATTGTAAAATTCAACGACGCGTTTTTTTTCATATAGAATTCTGATATCCCCAGATGCTGTCCGCCGATGCCGTGGCTTGTTACACACCCTGAGATTATCCTAGCTGATGAGCCCTCCTCTGCGACTATTATGTTGTGGACCTTCTGCCTGATGTTTTTCTTAGTCATCATGAGGCATGACTGAAGCGGGAAATCAACCTGTGCCCCCTTCATTATCCTCATGAAATATCCTCCGCTGTATTCTTCGCT
This sequence comes from Candidatus Altarchaeota archaeon, assembly GCA_018815265.1. Lineage (GTDB taxonomy): Archaea > Altiarchaeota > Altiarchaeia > IMC4 > SCGC-AAA252-I15 > JAHIYG01. The sequence goes on from JAHIYG010000292.1 coordinate 2,486, forward strand.
AACCTCCCTTGTTATTTCATCAGCATCTTTGTCTACTGCACTCCAGAGGTATTGGTTAAGCCACTCGTATCTTTTGAGTGCGTCCTTGACATCTAATATTTCGACCTGGCCTTCAAACTCCCGATTAATCTCTGAGTAGACAGTCCTCTGGTCTATGTGATAAAATGAGGCTGAACGCTCGTCTTCGTCACCTACTACCCCTGCTTTTGTAGACTCTAAAAGTATCTTTTCAGGCAGGTCCTTCAAAAATTTGTAGTCACTCATTCTTAGGCTTCCTCCTGTCGCAGTCAAGGCATGCGCTGTATCCATGCAACTGTATGGAGCTGATAATCTCCTGAGGCGTTGAAAGGCAATACACTATCTTTTTCATGAAGACACAAGACCTCCTGGCTTTTATGTACTCTAATACCTGGCCTTGATGCGTGATAATCAACGCAGACGCCCCAGATGATTCGATGTATTCTTGAATCAACGTACCTATCAGTTTCAGGCTTTCAACATCAACTCCTGAATCTGGTTCGTCCAAGAGCATGAGCTTTGGCTTCATCACAAGCATCTGCAAAACTTCAGCGCGTTTCCTCTCGCCTCCAGAGAATCCCAGGTTTATGTCGCGGTCCAGGAATTCAGTAAGCTTTAGCTTTTCAACAAGCCCATATATTTCATCTGGCAGGTCGTCCTTGTGCTTCAAACCCACGCATACTTTGAGCATATCCCTGAGTTTAACCCCTGTTATCTCAGGTGGCAGCTGGAAAGCAAGTTTCATTCCGAGCTTGCTCCTCTCATCGATTGATTTGGAGGTCACGTCAACCCCGTCAAATGCGATAAATCCTTTTTTCACGACGTACTCAGGCAATCCCATGATGGCGTTCACAAGGGAGGTTTTTCCAGAGCCGTTTGGGCCGAACAACACATAGGATTCTCCCTTTTCAAGGCGTATGTCTACTCCCTCGATTATCCTTTTGCCGTCTACTTCGACGTGGAGGCCCTCGACTTCAAGTATGTTTTCGCCCATGGCCTTAAAAGAAGGAAGTCTATAATATTATATATGCTCATAAACCCCCTCCTTAGGGGGTGGTTGTTTACATGGCCCACGCAAAGAAGGAGGTTAAGTCCGGATACGGTGGAGATGTTGAACTGATTGCTGGAGGTACATTGGGGCTTTTGGCTGCAGGTTCCGCAGTGGCAGGCGCAGCAGTATGTCCATTGTGTGTAGTTGGCGCGCCAATACTTCTTGGTGTCGGAGCCTACAAAAAACTCATAAAGAAGAATTTGTGAGGTTTAAGGTGAATCTAATCAACTGGTACTGGGATAAGGTGGATGCAACCCGAAAGCTTCCATTGAAGAATTACTTTCTGTTTTTCCTTGGCAAGGTATTTGGCGGGTTTGCATTGGGTTTATTGATTGCCTCATACATAGCTGGCATAGACTGGATTACGGTGGGTTGGAGCATACTGGCTGCTTCACTATTGATATCCCTGCCATCTATTCCAAAAATCTTCAAAACAAAAAAATAAACTCTATCCTACAGCGTCAACCATTTCAGGAGGTATGTCTGGCAATCCTTTCTTGAGTCCGAATCGCCTGTTTTTTGCTATAGCCCAGATGATTTTTGTCACCGCAGACTTTGAACCCTCCTGCGCCATCACCTTGGCCATGACGTCGACGCCTGGCTTATCCTGCGGGTCGCTTGGGTTTCCGCAGTTCAAAAGTGTGAAGATGCACTGTTCAGAGGCGGGGGACTCAGCAAGGGAGCATATTATCTCGTTGCCATTTTGGTCAACCATCGCATTAGCCAGACGCATCCTACCCTCCTCAGTCTTGACTATGTCCATGAAAGCCTTCGCAGTCCACCCCGGCTTATCCTTCAACGCAGCGGAGAGAACGGCTTTGTTTCTCGGCTCTGCTATGAACCTCTGAAACACTCCGAAATTCTCATCTGATGTAAAGAATTCTCTGACAAGGCCGTGGCTTTCAAGA
>JAHIYG010000293.1 GCA_018815265.1 Candidatus Altarchaeota archaeon
AGCAATCCGGCGACGCGGATTCAAATTCCGCTTGCGGCCCAACACATTCCAGCAGAATTTGAACCATATGTGGATTCAAACGCTCAAGACAGCAATGCTGTCTTGGCGCGCTACGAGGCTTCGCCTCGGACGCGTTCCGCTTGCGGACCTTCATTTATTTAGGATATAACCATTGATTCAACACGCAGCTGAGTAGGCGAGAGGCCAAAAGACTCTCGGACGCGTTCGCTTGCACCCCATTATCTTATTTTGCTAGTTCAAACGCTTGTAAAACAAAGCTTTCTAGCGCTCTGAAGGAGCCTACTTACCAGTGTTTGGGTATTTGGATTTTGAGGAAGTCTTCTGCTATGACCGTGTTTGGGAAGATTGACTGGGCTTCTGTTAGTAGTTTCTCGGGTTCAGTGTAGCGCTGTGATATGTGGGTTAATGCAAGCTGTTTCACGTTTGCTTTTTTTGCGATTTCTGCTGCTTGGATTGTTGTCGAATGTGCTGCGTCTTTTGTGGATTCTATGTCTTCCTGGCTAAACATCGCCTCATGTATCAAAAGATCTGCGTTCGTTGATAGGTCTGTCACTGACTTGCAGGGTCGTGTGTCTCCTGTGTAGACTAGTTTGCGCCCTGGTATTGGGTCCATCAGTACCATGTCTTCAGTTATTGTTTTTCCGTTGACCTCCACTGATTCCCCGTTCTGTAGTTTGGAAAAGAGTTTTCCCTCTGGAATACCCAGTTCGAGGGCTTTAGGTTTGTTGAATTTCCTGTGGGGGTCTTCTGTGAAACAGTAGGCTACACTTGATTTGCTGTGTATGGTTTTTGCTGCTGAAACAGTGTATCTTTCGCCCCGGTATACGATGCCTTCATCTATTTCATTGACTTTGACAGTCAGGTGGTCCAGTTGGAATGTGCCGATTGTTATGAGTTTCTCCACCGACTCCTCTATGCCTTGTGGCCCATGGATTGTTAGGATGTCTTTTCTCTCCAGGAAATCCATGCTCTGCATCATTCCCCCCAGACCGAGGAAGTGGTCTGCGTGCAGGTGTGTTATGTAGATGTTTTTCAGATTCATGAAATTCAGTCCTGCAATCCGCATCTGCCGCTGTGTTCCTTCGCCGCAGTCAAAAAGCATATGCTCCCCAAGATAGTCAAGATGTAGCGCCGACAAACCCCTCTTTTCTGTGGGTATGCAACCTGAGGTGCCCAAAAAGGTGACTTCCATAAAGAAGTATTAGGGAAATATGATTTAAGTTTGAAAATCCCAAAATACTATTGTATGTCTAGAAAACGAGTTGAAAAGTCACGCATAGTAATACCTGGGCAAGAGGATTTAGATAGTAGATTACATGAGCTAAAACCAAAGAAAAGAGATAAAGTCGTTTTGTATGGGCCAGATGGAAAGGTTGTTTCATCAAATTATGGAAGTGGATGGACTTCAGAGGAAGACATAAGGAGATATAGGGTTCCAAGAGAGTTTGAACGGGTTGTTGCAGTTGAAGATTTCAGTAATGCCAGGGCTAAAGCAAGAGAGATTCAGGAAAAACTCTTTAGAAAAGAGTTAATAGGTAAGCTTAAGATTTTTTCTATTTTTGAGGATACACTGAGGATTCCCATATATTTAGAGGAGCATAGGCTGGGTTTTCCAACTGAGCATGTTAGATTTTGTGAAAGGCATGGATTTGACCACCATCTTTATCCGATTGCAAAAGACCTTGTAAGGGAGGGGGATGAGCATAGTTATCTAACATCTATGAGGGGGTTGATGGAGGAATGCGGATTCAAGGACGTAAAATCTGCGGGTATGCTAGTTTCATTAGCGTATCCTAATTCCAAAAAACACGACCTTATCAGCAGAAGTCATAGATTCTTTTTTGCATATGCATTGCCTCCGTTGATGGATGCTTTCAAATCTGGGGCTGATTCTGATGGCATGATGCAAAATCTTAAACTGATTTTTGACTCAATTGATGTTAAGGCAAGGCCTGCTGTATTCATGCTTTTGGGCAAGAACCCTAAAGCAGCTAAGCAACTTGTGGGGATAAACTGGTATGACGTGGAGGGGGTCTCTGATTTTTTTAGTAGACTGTTGAGTAATCCTGGTTCCTTTGATGGGATAAAAAAAAGTTAAAACAGTTTAGGGAGCTTGGGAAGTCGCGACAGTAGGGTGTTCCATTTTGGTGCGGTTTTTAACGCGTTTAATGCGATAACATGGGGTATTGACGTCACGGGGGTGTTAGAGGCTATGTTTTTCAGCTGTTTTATAGCGGCCTCCCGCACCTTTGAATCGGGGTCTTTGATGCAGGATGCAAGCATGTATGTCGCAGAGCCGTCAATGACCTTGGACACTCCAAACAGTTTATCGTCCATGGAGGATAGGCGAGAGCCGAGGTTTAATACGCCCATGAGCCTTTTTTCAGGGTCCAAATCCAGGAGGGTATAGTAGTCTTTTTCAAGCTCATGATATAGCGCCAGCGCCTTTTCGGGGTCGTGTGCTTTGAAGTCTCCCAGTGAGTGGACTCCCTGAGTGAATGATGAGAATATTTCTTTCTTCTCCTCGCCAGAGGGGCCTGTTTTCCTCTCGACCTCAACCATTTTTTGTCCGCTCTCTGATGCTATTTGCGTGTTCAACCAAGCCTTCCACCTCAGCAAGTGAGATGATAGTCTTTGAAAGGTTCGATAATCCCTTCCGGGATATTTTTTGGGTGCTTGACGTTTTCAGAAAATCCCGAACCGACAGTTGGCTCGAGAATCTGGCTGCTCCGCCTGTGGGCAGAACATGGTTTGCACCTGAGGCGTAGTCGCCTGCGGCAACCGGCGAATATTCTCCTAGGAATATTGCCCCAGCATTTACTATTTTTTCCGCAATTTTGTCTGTATTTCTGACATGTAGTTCAAGATGTTCGGGCGCATACAAGTTTGCATACTTGATGGACTCCGTCATAGAGCGTGTTTTCACCAAGTGTATGTTTTCCAGGCTTTCCTCAAGCACATCCCTTCTCTGTGATGTCCTCGCCTTCACATCCACTATTGACTTGACCTTTGAAAGGATTTTTTTGTCATTCGAAACAAGTACTGATTGGGCATTTGGATCGTGTTCTGACTGCGCCAGTATATCAGAAGATATGAAGTAGGGGTTAGCGTCCTTGTCTGCTATTATGAGTATCTCGCTTGGTCCTGCAGGCATGTCTATGTCTACTAAGCCATAGACTAGCATCTTGGCTGCGGTGACATATTTGTTTCCTGGACCAACTATCTTATTTACCTGCTTGATGGATTTTGTGCCATAT
>JAHIYG010000294.1 GCA_018815265.1 Candidatus Altarchaeota archaeon
CCACATCCACTATCTTCTCACAGTACTCTGGTTTACCATTATCTATTCCCATTGACTGATAACATGAATCTTTTTTCCGTTGATCATTAACAAATGCACATGAAACTGAATTTTCCTTTATCGATCCCCTGCAACTAATTTTTCTATTTGAATCCTCTATTTTCTCGCATAGATTAACATCTCCAGTTGTTTTTGCAATGGCTTCATAGCAGTAGTCTTTTGGGGGGAGTCTTGAAGATTCTATGTATTGACATAGGTTGGAGTTGTTTGTGTCAATTGCAATCCTACTATAACATGAGTTTTTCCCATCTATATTCTCGTATTGGCTGCATAAGTTATAGTCTGTTGGAGTTGCCCTCAAACTACAGGTGAGTCTATCTAAGTTGTTCCCTATCATATTGCATATTGACAGATCCTTAAGGTTTGACCCGACGTTTCTGAGGCATTGGTCCTTTCTTGTGGTATTTGTTATGCTCAGACAGGTGTTTGTGTCATTGTTTTTCATTCCTGCCTCTAACTTGCAGATGTCGATATCCTTTTGGTCTTCCAACTTATCGCACAATGTAGCATCTTGCATTAACTCTGACATTTTTCTAAAGCAAGCTTCTCTGTAGTTGAGTTTTTCAAGCTCAGGTATCATCTCACATATTTTTCTATCTTTTAGAAGGAGTGCAAGCGGGTAAAGGCAAAACTGAGCCCGCCAGGTGTCACTTCCCACCTTATTGCATAGTTGTGGGTTTTTTGAAGTTATTGAAATGTTCGTATAACATCCGTCTCTTCTGCTTAAATCCGTTATTTTTGCGCATATTGTTTCATCTTGCAGTCTCATTCCGATTACTGAATAACAGGACTCCTTCGTGGGTCCGGCAGCGATTTTTTCACATAGGCTTATGTCTTTTGTCTCGATTGCAGTGTCATACCAGCAGGCTTGTCTTTTTCTGCTATCTTGGATTATCTCGCAGCCGCTCTCACCAGAGCCAAAATTGCCATCTGATTTTGGTTTCTGTGAGGGTATGCCTGCATACCTTTGACAGCCTTCTCTCATAAATATGTCGCTGATCATATCGCATTTTTTTATGTCATTTGTTGCGGATGCAATGCAGTAGTGTCTTTGGTCGTTTTCCTCGATCTTAAGACATATGCTGTCGTTTCCGCTGACTTTTGCAACTTGAAAATAACATCCTTGAGCCTTTGAAAACTCTAACATACTGCATATTTTAGCATCCCACGTATTTTCAGCAAGGTCTTGAAGACATGCGTCTTTCGCATTCTCGGTATCGATTTCAAGGCATTTGTCCAATTGACTTTTGCCAGAAAACAATAAAAAGTAAACCAATAAAACACCAACAACCAACAATACAAATAATGCTATGGCGATTATTACAACTTTTGGCATCATATTTTTTTTGCCTTTATTCTGCTGCATATCCCCTCCTTTAACCTGCATTAGCGCATCAGATACCTCACTTTCTTCCACACCTATACTGCGCAGCTCTTGCCGGATATTTTCCTCTGTCTTTCCACTTGCAATGTTTTTTCTCACATAATCGGCAATCTTCTGTTTCATTCTATCAACTCAATATTCAAACCTTTGCAACATTAGCCCAGCCAGGAACCGGATGAAAGAGGTTCGATTCCTCAAGGTACATAACTTTGTTATGTACTATCTGTATTGGTATAGTGTTTATGGATAAAAACCTATCACTTAAGAGTTCACTACTCTATTGTCCTCAAGAATTCTTGCGCCACCTCTGACACATCCTCATCGTTTTGGATGCCAGTCCAGGGGTCATTTTTTGTGACGATATTTGCTACAACAATGTCTGCGCCATTGAATATTGCACTACGGGCCTCCCTAAGGTCAACTCCCCCCGCAGCGGAGATGAAGACGTCAAATTTGCTGTGAATCTTGTTGATATGCTTGTATTTTATGACTTTCCCCCTTGTTGTTTCCTCATCACGGCCCTTGTGGAGGATTACCACATCCGGAGGCGTCTTTAGCTTCATCATGACCTTCAACGGCTCTTCAACCCCTAACATATCTATCATAGAATCCAAACCAAGGTTGGAACAGGATGAAATAAAGAGGTTTATCGTCTCCACAGACGCACTCCCAAGAACAGTGGCCGCAGTCGCACCCGAGTTATGGGCAAAATCAACCTCTTCAGCTGCACCATCCATGGTTTTTAAGTCTGCTACAATCATGCCTGGCCACATAGTTTTAATAAGCCTAATACCTGTGCCCCCATACCGCTTTATGAATGGTGTACCAGCCTCTATCAGAATCCTGTCACTCTTTGGTATATTAGGTAATATTCTCTGGACTGAACCCAAATCATGATTGAAGGCTATCTGTAAATACCTGATATTGTTCTGTAGCATATCGAGCCTCACACACCCTTAACTTTCTTCAATACCTCGCCGAAATCTGATGGCAAGAACAGGACTATTTTCTCGGATGGGTCAGCCGCAATATCACGGATAGTCTGAAGCGTCCTCAACTGTATTGCAGCTGGATTTTTTGAAAGATTGTCAGCAGCCAGTTTTAGGTTTTCCGAAGCCTTCAACTCACCTTCTGCTGAAATAATAACTGCTCTGCGCTCTCTCTCAGCCTCGGCCTGCTTAGCCATAGCCCGTTTCATCTCAGCTGGCAACTCCATCTCCTGAATCTTAATGGCTTCTATATCAACACCCCACCCAGAGGTCTCAGCATCCACAACCTTTTTAATACTCGTGGCTATTTTTTCCCGCTCACTCAAAACGACATCCAACTCGTAGTTCCCTATAACGTCCCTCAATGCCGCTTGCGTATACTGCCGCACTGCATACTGGAAATCCTCCACTTTTATAACTACATCTGCTGGTTTCTCTACCTTGAAATAAACAACCGCATTAGCCAAGAGAGGAATGTTGTCTTTAGTCATAACTTCCTGCTTAGGAATATCAGCAGTCTTGATACGCATATCAATCTTCCTCATGGACTGCAACATAGGAATAACAAAAACTAACCCTGGCCCAACTATGTTTTTGTACTTACCCAGCTCAAACACAACTCCTCGCTCATATTGATAGAGCAACTTGATGCCCCCCATCAGGAGACTCCCTGCAATAATCAACAAAAACAATAAATACTCAATCATATAACCACCTCATAACGGAATAATTACCTAAGAGAGTTAATAAGCTTCGAACACCAAAGAGGGGATTCGAACCTGACCTATATGATTTCTTTTAGGACTCAAACATATTCTGTATGTTCTTTGTAGAAGTAGCTTATTGGTGGTCGTAAGACCCCCAGTAGGGTGCACTGTAAACTGGTGCTCCAGTTTAGCCCCGCCAGGATACTCAATCCGAAGCAGGCTTTGCCTGATAGGATCCTAATAGAGTAATGCTCTATTTCGGGTAGCAGAAGGCGATTGGTGCGCCAGCAACATTTGGTTGCTGAGCGTTCGGGAACAAAAGGTCCAAGCCCTACATCAATTTTATTTTTGTTATTTTTATACCTGTAAATCAATATATGTAAGATAATCTTACATTGGTGGTTTTTATGAATGTTGAAGTGACTATAGCCTCTTCTAAGGGGCAAATTGTGTTGCCTGCTAATTTGAGGCATGAGTTGGGTGTTAAAAAAGGTGTACGTTTTGCAGTCTATGGAAGAGGGGATACTGTGATACTGAAAAAACTGGATATGCCGTCTGTCAGTGACTTGGAGGCGTTAACTAAGAAGCTTGCGCCATTAGCAGGTAAAAAAGGAATTAAACCCACGGATGTTGAAGCTATCATCCACAAAAGTAGGGGAGTCAAAGCATGAAGATTGTCTTAGACACTAACATCTTGGTGTCAGCCCTTTTTTGGCAGGGTAAAGAACACCAACTGCTGAAAAAATGCATTAAAGGTGAAATACGGGCAGTAACCTCACCCGACATACTCTCTGAGTTGGCACATGTGATGCGAGACTACTTCGACGCACAGGAAGAAGAAATATCCAAAACAATAGACCTTCTAATGTCATCATTTGAAGTCGTCGATCCAAAAGAAAAAATTAAAGTAATAATAGCCGACGAAAAAGATAACCGAATCCTAGAATGCGCAATAAAAGCCAAAGCAAACATCATCGTCTCCGGAGATAAACACTTACTTGAACTCAAAAAATATAAGAACATAAAAATAACCAAAACAACTATAAAGTAACTTTAGCCCCGCCAGAGCTACACGCCCCAGCTTAGGTTCCCATACCTTTTTTTAGTATATTTTATCGTGATGTTCGAAGTCTAGTAGTCTAATTATTCCATCTTTTTCTAAAATTTCGTAGGTTAATACAAATGATTTGTCTATGTGTACTCTCCTTGCTCCGTGTTTATCTCCCCGAAGTGGTTTGAAATGATATGGTTTTTCTATTATTTGCTTTATTTTCATATCAAGTATCTCTAGTTGTTTCTTGTTCTTCTTTGAGATTTTCTGCAGTTTCTTGTCTAGGCTTTCAGAAATCTGGAGTTTATAATCCATATCTTTGGGAGAAACTATCTACTTGTATAAATTTTCCATTTCTTATTTGATCAAGCCTTTCCAAATACTCCTTTTTTACGGCAGGATCTTCCTCAATTTGGGACTGCATAAACATATTAACCAACTTGCTCATACTCAACCCACGACTCTTACAATAACCAGAAAATTTAACATAGACCTCATCCTCAACATTAAAAGTCTTCAAAACCACTTTACACACCTATTATTTAATATTAAATAAGGTTATTTA
>JAHIYG010000030.1 GCA_018815265.1 Candidatus Altarchaeota archaeon
CTCTTTTTTTTCAGAAAAATGTTACGGTTTGAAGTGGTTAAATCCTCCGGTGAGGGGTTTTATCTGTCTGTTGTAGCTTATTCTTGAGCCTTTATCCTTTGGAAGAATCTCCCCCACAACTGTTATTGGGCAGTTAACCTCTATTTTTCCGAGTTTTTCCTTTGGTACTGTGAATGTCAATTCGAAGTCTTCACCCCCGTTTAACGCGTAGTCGACCGGGTCATCACCTAATTTTTTAGCAGAAGCACTCGTCGCTTTGGAGATTGGAATTTTTTCGCCGTAAACTATCGCCCCAACATTGCTTTGACTGCATATGTGGTTTACCTCACTTGCCAGTCCGTCTGAGACGTCAATCATCGCATTACAGTATCTTGCAATCTCTCTTGCCTCATGCAGCCTACATTTCGGCATAAGGTGGGCTCTCACGTCTCCTTTGACATCTCTTAGAAGCAGCTTAAGTCCTGCCATGCTTTTGCCAAGGTCTCCTGTGACGCATATGAGGTCGCCGACTTTAGCGTCTGAACGCAGGGACAACAGTTTCTTCTCGACGACACCCAGCATTGCAACGTTTATAGTCATCGTTTTGGAGTGGGTTGTGTCTCCCCCGACTATTTTGTAGTTGTATCTTTTCGCGACAGAATACATCCCCCTATACAACTGCTTCATGTACTCTACTGTCATGTCATTTGTCAAAGAAATGGACACTACTGCATATGTCGGGAGTCCACCCATTGCTGCGATATCTGAGACATTGGCTTCCATGGATTTCACGCCTATCTGATATGGTGTGCTCCAGTTCCTTCTGAAGTGGTCGCCTTCGCAGAGCATGTCTGTCGTGAACAGGAGGTATTTGTCTTTTTTGTATTTCAAGACTGCAGCATCATCTCCAACCCCCACTACGGCACCTCCCGGCTTTGTGATTTCATCGATGAGCTTGAATTCCCCCCCAAAATCCCTGATTGACGTCATAGTATCACTATTAAATCCTGTTTTTATATTCTAATCTACCTTTTCTTATCTTAAGATGGCTTCGAAAAAACAGGATGCGGACAAGCTGGCAGCTGCCCAGATGGCTGTGAGGGAAGTTAAGGCAGGAATGAAACTGGGAGTTGGTAGCGGTTCAACACTCAACATGTTTGTTGAGGAGCTTGGCCGAAAAAAATATCCATTTCCTGTGGTTTGTGCCTCAAACGCCACAGAACAACTGGCCAAAAAATCAGGCCTGAAGACTACGACCTTGGATGAGCTGGTTAAGGCGAGAAAATCCCCTGAAGAGCCAATACTTGACCTTTTTGTCGACGGAGCAGACGAAGTAGACAAGTCATACAACCTCATAAAAGGTGGGGGCGGGGCACTCACACGCGAGAAGATTATAGCGTCAGCGTCGTCGGAGTTCGCATGCATAGTCGACGAGTCAAAGATTGTCGCAAAAATCGGGAAATATCCCCTCCCAATTGAAGTAATACCTTTTGCAGTGTCGTTTGTCTCCTCTGAATTGGTTGAGCTGGGGGCATCAGTTATCCAACGGCCTAAATTTATAACTGACAACGGTAACCCAATACTTGACGTGACTGGCTTGGACTACAAAGACCCGCTGGGGCTGGAGACCGAATTAAACAACATACCCGGCGTCGTTGAAAACGGAATATTTGCAGTTCGGCAGCCCGAGAAAATAATTGTCGCAAAGGATGGCAAGGCGAGGTACCTGTGAAGATGGAACCCTCTCAAGACAAGGAAAACCAAGTCAGGGGTTTGCTCTACCAGCTGGAGGTTGGCAGAAAACAGCTTGACCAGCTTGTTAAGCAGGAGCAGATGATTGAAGGGGCATTGATGGAGATTAATTCCACAGTCGATGCATTAAACACATTGAAAAATCAAAAACCTGGCGACGCAATAATGGTCCAGGTTGGTGCTGGTTCGTTCATGAAGGCCAAGCTGGAGGATACAGAAAATGTTTTGGTGGGTATTGGTGCAGGCATGAGTGTGGAGAAAAAAATACCTGATGCCGTCCAGGCGTTGCAGGAGCGCAGAACCAGCCTTACTGAGTCCTTGAAGTCCCTCAGAAAGACTATGGGGGAGCTTACGTTAAGGATTGCAGACCTTAATGCGCAGGCCGAAAAGATGATGGGGCCGCTGGCTTAAAACCCTACGAAGCAAAATGTTTGACAGTCTAAAGAAAAGAATAAGTCTCTTTATCTCCGGAGCCCAAGATAAGGTGCAAGACAGCATTTCCACAACGACAAAGCTTAAGGTAGCTACATTTGGGAAAACCAGGCTGTCGGGGTCTGAGGTTGATGACATGGTCTGGCAGCTTCAGACTGACATGCTGGAAAGTGACGTATCGACCGAGACAGCCGACAGAATCTGTGACAGATTAAAAGACAAACTAACAAATCTTGAGATTTCCGCTGGTGAATCCAAGGACCAGATAAAAGAGGCGATAAAGTCTGTTTTAGAGGATGCGATGGCATCTGATACGGGTTTGGACCTACTCAGCACTATCAGTTCTTCGGCTAAGCCGTATAAAATACTTTTTTTGGGGGTAAACGGGACAGGCAAGACAACAACCATGGCGAAGGTAGCTAAGCTACTTTTGGACAGTGGATTCACAGTTGTTTTCGCTGCAGGCGACACCTTCAGGGCTGGTGCCATAGAGCAGCTTCAGCTTCATGCAAGAAGGCTTGGCGTGAATGTAATCTCTCATCAAAGGGGTGCTGACTCGGCGGCAGTGATATATGATGCAGTGGAGCA
>JAHIYG010000295.1 GCA_018815265.1 Candidatus Altarchaeota archaeon
AGCAGAGAGGTTTAGCAACTGGTTCACAAGCGGAAGAAGGTGTCTCCACAGGAGCTGAGGTAGTGTCTGTGATGGCTTCTGACGGGAATTCAGGACACGACTTAGAAAGGTTTGAAGTCGTTATGAGGATTCAGGCAGGAAGCGAGTCAATGAACTTCAACAACACAGTGATACTCTTAGACACTGCGACGACATCCCAGAATTTGATATACAATGGGACGCTTACAAGTGATAGGGAGCAGGACACAGGAGTAACGACTGGGGACTACAGAGTCTATTATATAAAGGCGGGTCCAGACTATGAAGCAGGATACCTTGCCCGTGGTGACGTTGTAAAGGCGAAGTTCCGCTGCTTAGACTGTTCATCAGCAACAGCAGACACTGGAGGAATAGGCGAGAACCAGCGGATTAGGCTAAAGATTGTGCCTCGTGTCGGCCAAGCAGCCATTGTCGAGTTCACGACACCAGACGTCATAACTGACCAAAGAGTTACACTCTGGCCTTAAATAAAACCTGAAATGTGGCCTAAAAAGGCCACAATCTATCTTTTTTTTTTAATATTTTACTGGTATCAGCCGATGATGTTCACCAGATGTGTTTTATCTTTAACCTGTCTTTTTTGGTTATTCTGCCTTTGAGTTCTTCTATGTTGTAGATGCCGAATGCTCCGGCGCCCCTGCTTTCATCGTCTACTGCTATTTCAGGCAATGCGAAGAGCATTCTCGCTCCTGCGTTAACATGGAACTTGATGCTCCAGTCACTCCAGCTGCCGTTTTTTACCTCTTCAAAGTATTCTCTGGCTTCCTCGGGTGTTGCAACCTCTGTTTTGCCTGTTTTTTCCATGAACTCAGCCATCCTCGTATAAACTAGGGCATATCTGCATCCGCTGCTGACGCTAGTGCCTAAAACATTCTTGATAATCCTCCCAGCCAAACCCATGCCTCTGGTACATTCATGTGCGTTCATCCAAATCAAAAATAGGTTCTGGTCTCTGAAGTTTGGGTCTTCATGCCTTATTTCAGAGCCGTCTGCTCTTCTCCCACCGGCTTTAACTGTCGCCTGAGTCTCCTTAACTTGGGTAAAATCTGGTATGCTGTAATTTTTGCTGGTGTAGAATCTTTCCATTTGGGCGTATAGCTCCTCCTGTCCTGCACCTTGAGCATGCATGTCAACCAGTCGGTCAACAAGAGTGTTTGGAAAGTAGTTAGTATGCTTAAGATGGAAATCTGCCAAGTGCACTTTTCCAAAATCCAACGTCCTAGGTGTATCATCACTGCCGACATAAGTTATGGATGCTGGTCTGCCCCTATACCTAAGTTCGTAGTTGTAGAACTCGCTTTCTTCACTCTGTTGTTGTGTGTCCTCACATGAATGTCTGATTTTTCCAACCAGCTCGCATTCTGTATGTATTGCTTCATGCAGTCTTTCCCTGTCTAAGGCTAAAACAGCAAGCTCCTTTGCAGTAGGTAGTTTTCCGCTAGGACTTAAAGCCCTTGCAATACTGCCATATTCAGATGCAAGCCTTCTTTTGTCCTCGACAGCCACCATAATATAATAAACATGTCGAAGCAGCTTAAAATCAGCTCTATCGCTTCCATGTATAATGGCAGGAAATATCACGGCAAAAGTGCTTTTTAAACTCATTATTCCCCATAATTAATGTTCTTAACCGGCTTGTATTGGACTGGGCTAAGACTTAAAATATATGGAGGTATATTATGTCTGTTGAAATAACGCATGGTGAAAATGTTAAAAAGAATTTAGACTATATTGGTGATAGGCTGCCTGAATTGTTAAGTGGCAGGGAGACGAAGATTGATTCGCAGGGTATAAAGGGCAAAATAGCTGCTTTTTTCAGCAGTAGCTCAAGAACAAAATCTACTGATACGGCCTTGGATTTTGCCAGTCAGCTTCAGGATGGGCCGAGGGGCCAAGCCACATTGGATTTGATGAGGTCATTGGATAGTCTTAGGGAAACTATGGTGGGTGTGGCACAGGATGCTGGTCTAGAAAGAAATGCTGATAGAATACGTGACATAGATTTTCTCAGGGTCTCCATACCTGTTGGTACTGGTAGGGATGCTCGTTTGGGAGTCAGAGACAATATCGGATCAGTTGCTTTGGATGTTACTAAGAACGGCAAAGAAGTTGAAGGCAATACTATAGAGCAGAAATTAAGGGCTGTTGGAGAACCCATAACCAAGGCAACAACTTTAGAAGGAGAGTTGCGTTCGGCAATTAGGACCAAATCCGGACAACTAAGGGACCAGTTTGTTGATTTAGTTGTGGAAATAGGTATGAGAAACAAGGATTTGATGCCTGGTTTACCAAAGGATTTGAGGCTGAAAGTCGAGAGAAAAATGAAGGAGGCTGAAAAATGAATAACGACGAACTCTTAAAAACCATAAACAAAATATGGGACGACTTAACTGAGCTAGACAAAGCCTTCAAATAAGTCGCCGAATCTGACTATGGGGTTTATGAAAAACCCCCTAATACTCTTTTTTTTTCTTTTGTTGGAATCTCCTTTTCTGTCTGTTTAGTGGGTTTATATGTATATTATATTGTGTTACCAAGAGAATCTATGGGGGTCTCTCTAAAAAAATGATTTGTGAAAAACACATGTATTATATGGTTTTAATCCTATCTTCATTTCTGGCTCTTTCAGGCATATCATATGCTCAGGTTCCAACAATAAACCCTACTTGTTTTGGGCTTCAGAGTCCGTATACCGGAAGGTTTGTGTCGCGTGAAAATCTGCCGTGGGGTTGCAGTAACACGTGTTTTCACCCTCAGACAGACGCACTCATAATGTGTGGGAGAACCACGCCAACATACACCTACCAGAAGTATACGACTACTCAGAAAAAATATGTGACGACATGGACAATCTCGAAATATACGACTACCCAGAAGAGATATACCACCACAACCCAGGAATTAGGCTTGACCAGCCCAGACGATTACATGCGTTATTGTCTGTCCCAGTTTGAACTCAATGAATTCGATGAAGAGGATGTATCGGCGTGTTGGGTGAATGTCAGGGTCAAATGCAAAGAATACATGGGTTGGTTAAGGAAAGATATGCTGGTTGTATCGGCTTCTGCGGCAATACAGAGGACTGTATAAACAAATGTTTTTTCGAGACTGGATACAACAACTGGATTGACCCTTCAAAAACAATAGATGCTGAAGATGAATGGCTCAAGTCTATTGGTTGCGTTCAAAACTGCGAAGACGAAGCACTAGAGTGTGTAATCACTTGTAGCCAAGACAGGGCTGGCTGTGAATATACTTGCAGTAAATGGGTGCCTGATGATGGGGTTTGCAGAGGCGGTTACCAGACTAGAGACTGTGACTGTAACTGTGATATATGTCCTGAAACTCCGAATCTGAAGTTATGTCCTGTAAGCCAGCAAGGTTTTATAAATCTTCCACTGCGTTCTGGAAGCTATGGGTGGGCTGACCCAGTTACTGGCGAAACAAAGACTGTGACTTCAGGCAGATACGACTATGGCGAATACAAGGCTGAGCCGGCTACAATAGATTTAACAGGTCAAAAGCCAGAATTACTCACTGCATCTGGGGTGGCGATAGATGGTTTAGGGTTGCATGTTGGTGAGGCATCCACATTATATGTTGATTCTGTGAAATTGCCGGGTGTACTTAAGCCGACAGACATATCTGTCGTGTTCATAGGTGATAAGGAGTCTGTGTTGACGTCAACGTCAAAGGCCATGAGCATTTTAAAGCTAGAGTTCAAGGTCAGGAATACGACTGAGCATACACCCCTGAATATGACCCTTAAGTTTACACAGGACCGCAGGACCCTCGGAGAAATAACTTTAAAACTTGACATCCAACCTTTAAAAGATACGCTCATGAAAAACGCAACAAAGAATGTGCATGTGTTTTATAGGAACAAAACAATTTCCACAATCAGATATAAAACCACAACAACAACGATGAAAAAACATTATACTTCAGGCGATACATCAGCTTGTAACTTCCTGACCCTGCCGCTTATAGCGTTTATCGTATCCTTTACTCCAGGTATGAGAAAAAAACACTGACGCCATAGACTATATCCTGTGCACTTTATGAGTATCTATGGTGGTTGGTCTTGTGGTTTTGGCGAATCCCAAGAAACATCCTCTGTTGGCGGTAGTAGATGTTGCTCCAGTAAGCATGAATCATGGTTCGCATGTCTCAGTCAGTGGGAAGGCCT
>JAHIYG010000296.1 GCA_018815265.1 Candidatus Altarchaeota archaeon
CTATTTCTTTTTCAGAAAATATCTTCCTGATTCTCTTGTCTGAAATCAGGTACTCCCGTAACGGTTTTTTCTGTCGGTAGCTTTCAAGCGCCAGCTCCCTCACAAGTTCATGGGCGTTCTGCCTTCCAACTCCCTTTTTCGACATTGCAATCATGACGGATTCAGCCATGACCCTGCCCTGCGTCAATTCAAGATTGCGCCTGATGTTTTCCATGTTGAAGACAAGATCCGCAACCAGTTTGATTGAGAGCTGAAGTATGTAGTCTGTTAGTATGCATGCTTCAGGGATTATGATTCGCTCGCAGCTTGAATTGGTCAAGTCCCTCTCATGCCAGAGTGGGATGTTTTCCAAAGACGCCAATGCATCAGCTTTTATGACCCTTGATATCCCGCCTATTCTTTCGGCATATATTGGGTTCATTTTGTGGGGCATCGTCGAAGACCCAACCTGTTGTTTACCAAAGCCCTCCCTGACCTCGTCTATTTCAGTCCTCTGTAGATTCCTGATTTCAGTCGCGATTTTGTTAAGGGATTCGGAAATCAAAGCTAGAAGCAGCATGAATTCAGCGTGCCGGTCACGCTGTATAACCTGGTTTGAGACTTCAACACATCCTATCCCCAACTCCTTCATCGCTATCTTCTGTATCTGAACGGCTTTGTCTCCGAATGCGGCTTGGGTACCGACTGCACCAGTCATCTGCCCCACTACAATCCGTTTCTCAACCTCCCCTAACCTATCGAGGTGCCGCTGTATCTCCATCGCATAAATAGCAAACTTCAAACCGTATGTCGTCGGCACCGCATGCTGGGCGTGGGTTCTCCCGATGCAGACGGTGTTGATGTGTTTTCTCGCCTTTTTCAAAAGCTCTTTCCTCATGTCTTTTAGGTCCTGCCTGAGGTATTTGATGTAGTCTCGAAACTGCAAAGCCATTGCAGTGTCTGTTATGTCGTTTGATGTGGCCCCCAAATGGATGTATTTCCCTGATTGCCCGCATTTTTCAGTCAATGCCTTGACCACTGCCATGACGTCATGATTTATTACCGCCTCTATCTCCTTGACCCTTTTGACGCTCACATATTTTGTGCTGGCTTTGGAGGATATGATTTTCGCGTCTTTAACTGGGATGTTTCCTACTTTAGAATGCGCCCGAACTAGTGCAGCCTCAACATCCAGCATCCGCTGCAGCTTGTTTTCCTCCTCAAATATGGATTTGACCTCCTCCCTGCCGTATCTTCCCTCTATTGGATGAATCATCTTGTACTCCCCCTCTTTTTCTTCATTGCATATGCGATGTCAATATAATATACGCCTTCTTCGGCTTTTATTACAACCGGCTCACCCCTCATGAGGGATTGCAGGTCCAACCTGAACTTGCCCTCATCCACACGCAATACATTCTCCAAATCCAAGCTGATTGTCGTCCTACCCTGTCTTTTTAGTTTGTCAGTGAACTCCTCATCCAACCATTCAAGGTCCTTCTGAGATATCTCCTTCTCCTTCAGCACTTGGATTGTCTGTTCCTTGGTGCCAGCATAGTCGGAACGCAGATACAAAAATACCTTGCTTCCACAGCCGCATCCCTCCTTGAGCTGCGTGGAACCATCTTCATATATCGACGAGCAACGAGCACACTTATGTGGCATAACGCATCAAAATTATTTTTTCTTTTTCTTCTTCTCCTCTATCCCTGAGGCGAACATTGTTATGTGTCTTGGGTCTTTCTTGATTTCCTTGATTATCTTGGATGGTCCGATGACTGTGAGGCCTCCAGTGTTGCCTCCGAGGATGCGGATTAACTTCTCCCTTATGCCATCGTCTTTTCGCTCCTTGAGGGTTGAAACTTCAATCCCTGGGAATTTCTTAGTTACCTGCTCCATTGTAGCCTCAATCAATGCAGATTCCTCAATCGGAGACATCCCCTCCTCCAACACGATTATCTTGTTTTCCTTGACCTGCTTTAGTACGTATTCTACCTTCTCTTCCCGCCCCATGTCCTTAATTACTTGCGTGCTTATGAACTGTATCTCTATGTCCATTTTTTAACGTGAATGCTTAGCTATCGCCCGATATAGGTCCTCTACATGGTCGCCCTTCAAACCAGACACCTCAATCACTGGATGCTGGGGAAACGCCTCCTTTATTGCCTCAGGTTTCGCATCCTTCAAATCTATTTTGTTGGCGACTATTATGACTGGAATATCCCTGGCTTCAAGGTTTCCAATGATTGTTATGTTCACCTGCGTATACGGGTCGTCAGTCGAATCCATCACAACCAATGCGGTATCCACATCCTCCAACCACTTTATGGCTTCAATAACGCCTTTTGTGGCTTCTTTCGCCCTCTTCTGCGCTTCAGATTTGCTCAAGCCAAAACCAAGAAACTCTTCAAAATCTATTTTTGTCGCAATACCTGGCATATCAAGGAGATTCATCTCTATTTTTTTCCCGTCTGACTCAACAACAACATGCTCCTTCTTCTGGACCTCCCGCGTCTCATGAGGCACCTCAGATGTTTTCCCCATCTCCTCCCCCGTCCAGTCACGGCATATTTTATTGGCTAAAGTGGTCTTCCCAGAGTTTGGAGGACCATACAAACCCAACCTTATGGCCTTCCTCTTACCGAATATACCCCTGAACCACTTAAAAAATTTCTTCCAAGGCATCCAAATATATTGTGTAAGTCCCTTAAAAAATTGATTGACATCAGAGGCTGGTAGATACCTTCAGATTATTAAACGCATCATGGCCTATCTCTAAATATGGTCGAAAAAAACATTGAATACACACTAAAATCCTCCACAGTTGGAGATATTGAACTGAGGGGACAAAAACAGGGACAACTAACATCTCTCAGGTGCCTTGTTCACCCACACAGCCAACACGTGTCGTCCTATGATGAACTCCTGCAGAAAAGAAGAAAATACTTGGACTACATAAGGTGTGCTGCAGAGGATACCAGTTGCGGACTGATATTTGTCGGCACAGCAGACCCAATGGCTCTCGCTAAACTATCGGCGATGGAACCAACACTAAAAAATGCACTCACCAAGGAACTCCCAGAAACCGACGAGAGGGGCAGACATTCCATAGCAAACAGGTTGAGGAATACAGGGATATACATCCCACCCACGGGAGAATACGGTTACATGGACGAGCTAAGCCTATTGTTGACTGCCGTGGATTCAGTGGATAAAACACGATTATTATACTTTCAAAGCCAGGTAGACCCAAAGACACTAAAGAGAAAACTACGTAATAGGATAAACGCTGAAACTATCGAGGTCATAGCCACAGGCGAAAAACCAGAAGTCTGCGTTAAACAGAATGCAAAAACCATCACAGACACATTAGACGCATTAAGCGCCAAAGTAGCCTAGGGACTAATTTATAAACTATTGGAGCGTATAGTATCTTCCGCCCGAATTAAACCATGTGTGTTTGCGGAGTTGTGGGGCATCTGAAGGCCCTGAATCCGAAGGGCATAAAAAAAATGAGGTACATAAAATGGGTTACCTAAAATACGTCAGGAAACTATATTCAGACAGCAAATCAATGAAGGAATTAGCTCCAGTACTAGCCGAAAGAAAAAAAACCTTGCGGGGGGAGCCGCCAATTGTAAGGGTGCAACACCCGACAAGGCCGGACAGGGCAAGGCAATACGGATACCGCGCCAAACAAGGCTACGCAATAGCCAGAGTCAAGATAAGGGCGGGAGGCCTTAGGAAGAAAAGACCATCACGCGGCAGGAAACCCGCAGGTATGGGTATAAACAAAATCACAGCAGGCAAAAGCATCCAGCGAATGGCTGAGGAACGCGCAGCAAAAAAATACACAAACATGGAGGTCCTCGCATCATATTGGGTGTATAAAGACGGGAAAACACACTGGTATGAAGTCATCATGATAGACCCCTCACATCCAGCCATAAAATCAGACAAGAAAATAAACTGGATAACCAAAGCCACACCAGGCCGCGCAGTAAGAGGAAAAACTCCAGCAGGCAAAAAAGGCAGAGGCCAAAGGAAAAAAGGTATGGGAACAGAAAAAAACAGGCCAAGCCTAGGCGCAAACCAAAGACGCGCCAAATAACGGCTCGCTCCGCAACAAAGAGGCAGACTCTTTGTGCGCACGGAGAGCAAAGCTCTCCATTGCGTTAACACGCGCCAAGAGTGCCATCTCAAAAGATGGCACGCATAAAAAAAAAACTTGGGGGACATAAAATAAAGTCCCTCAAAAAAATATTTTATAAAAAAAAATAACTAATAATAAACCCAATGCACCAGCCAACAAAAGCTGGGAAGAAAATACAGATTATACAGATTGCCTCTGTAGCTCAGTTGGTACGCGCAAAAGAGCAAAAACTCTTTTGGCGAGCCAGAAAGCCTAAAGCTTTCTGCGCTGAGCACTCGACACAATGTCAGTCGAGCGCGAAACCGAAGAACTGCAGAATTACCAACGCCTCTGTAGCTCAGTTGGTACGCGCAAAAGAGCAAAAACTCTTTTGGCGAGCCGAAACGCAAAGCGTTTCGTGCTGAGCGCTCGACTGTACAGAAAGTTGAGTGCAAGCCGGCAACTACAGACGTAAAATATGCACTAAACCCAAAAGGTTTGGGAAGAAACACACATAAAAACTACAATAATGCCTCTGTAGCTCAGTTGGTAGAGCGCTCGACTGTTAAAGTCCAAAACGGATTTGCAGCTATCGAGTGGTCGAAGGTTCAAGTCCTTCCGGGGGCGAACCTTTAAATTAAAGGTTCATCAAACAGCGCATACGGATGCTTATCTGTGGGATAATCAAAACACTCAATAGCTGAAAAAGAGATATTATGTCAAAAACAAAAATACTAATCTACTATTCGAATTAATC
>JAHIYG010000297.1 GCA_018815265.1 Candidatus Altarchaeota archaeon
CCAATCTCTTGACTTATCCTTTGGAGGAAGCGGCTTTTCTAAAAGGACATGCTGAGGTGCGAAAGACATTCTCTGCGTTAGTTCAGCAGACAAATTGTCCAGTACAGACTGGTCAGAGAGTATGTGGGTTGAGTCAAACACTGCAATACCGCCCTGAGCAAGTACACGATAAACTGCGGAAAAAACCCCGGGTAATCCAGCTTGGGTACCCTCGAAACCCCTTCCCGTTATGAAATGAAATCTTTTATCTGGCAGGTTATGCAAGTCGTTTGAACAAACTATCTGCCTCGTCAAAGGCAGGTCACACCCGGGTTGGGATATCAGTTTATCCCCTGTCCAGAATCCTGCAACACCCTCAATAGAGTTTAATTCAGAGGCTAAAACCATATCCTGCGAACCGAAGTCTAGAGCCAATAAAGTAGCAATTGGAAATCTTTTTCGCAATACACCCATAAAATGGGAGGTGGTAGCATCTGTTGACTGGTCAAAAACAGCAATTCCATTTGTCGACGCAGATACTTCAACTGGTGTCTGATCTTTCTGAGACATCACGGCTAGATTCTCTAAGAGTCTTACTTTAGTGTCATCAAAAGATTTTGGCCTGACTAGGAGTTTAGGTTCAGTCTCTATCGGTTCCTCGACAGGAGCTTTTAAGCTGCGTCTAAACCATAAAGCCATGATATGTATTCGGGAAGGGTTAGAATAATAATTAGAGTCCTTTCATATCCCAGTCTATTCCAGCGTCTTCTTTCTGGCCTGCAGAGTAGGCGTTTGTGTTGGCACCCATTATGTTTGTGCTGTGTACGCCGGTGATGATTGCGATGACTTCTATCCTGTCCCCCATTTCCGGGTTCACTCTTGCACCCCATGTTACAGAAGCGTCTGGGCTTAGTTCTGCGGTTATCAGTTCCCCTATTTTGTTGGAGTCACCTAAACTTAATTCACTGCCGCCGGTTATGTGTATCAGCGCCCCTGACGCACCCTTGTAGTCAACCTCCAAGAGAGGGTGTTCGAGTGTGTTTCTAACCGCTATTTCACAGCGGTCAACGCCTTCTCCATCACCTACGGATATGACTGCTACTGAACCTCCCCCCATGACGGCGCGTATGTCTGCGAAGTCAAGATTTATGAGCGATGGCTCCATTATCGTTTCTGTCACTCCCTTCACTGCTCGGGCGACTATTTCGTCTGCGACACTGAATGCTTTGTCTATGGGTAGGTTAGGGACGTACTCGACTAGTTTGTTGTTGTCGACTACGATGACTGTGTCTGCGACACGCCTTAGTCTTTCTATTCCCTCCCTTGCTTTTTCCAGTCTCGCCCTCTCTAGCTTAAAGGGGAATGTGACTATCGCCACGACTATTGAACCCAACTCCTTAGCTATTTCTGCAACAACCGGTGCGGAACCTGTTCCTGTTCCCCCTCCCATGCCAGCAACCAGAAACATCAGGTGCGTGCCTGCGAGCACTTCCTTGAGTTCAGCAGAGGATGATTCCGCGGCTTTGGCTCCGAGTTCAGGAAATCCCCCCGCACCCAGTCCCCGCATCAGTTTGGCGCCGATTAAAACCTTTGTTATGCTGTTGTCGAGTTTCTGCAGGTCTTGTTTGTCTGTGTTTATTGCGACAAGCTCTGCACCGCCAATCCCTATCCTATTTAGTCTGCGGACTGTGTTGTTTCCACCGCCTCCGCAACCGCATACTACAATCTTCAGGTGGTCAGCATCCTCGAACTCGTCATAAAGTCTTTTCTCCAGTGTGCCATGCTGGATGGCTGCATTGACTATTGAATCCATTTTAGGTGTTTAATGAAAGAATTCAGCTTAAACCACAGCCCACAATAAATTATTAGCCACGACAGTATTTAAACCAAATGAAATCTTTAGAGATTTATAACATTGTGGTGCGTATATCTTCCTTGGTGGACTAGGCCGGGCTGTTAGGCGTAGCCTGTTACCCTCAACCGTCTATAGGGGGGGCTGAATGCCGGGGGAAGGACCATAGGGTTATTTTTGGTCCACGTTGGGACTGTGAGTTCCTGTCCTGTTTGGCTGTCTGCACAGGGAATCGGGTCAGGACCGGAAGGTAGCAGCCATAACTTATGCGGTAGGCGCTTACAGGGGTGCGGGAGCGAGAACCAGCTTGGGTTGCCCAAGAAATGATTCTGCGGCACAACCCTTGGATGTCCGCCATCTAATAAAAAAAAATGGATGAGGATTTGAACTGGCCCTCCGACGCAGTTGAAAAACAAAAACCAAAATCTTTCTCTGAAAACCTGATGGAACTCGGGAAAATCGCCTTGTCATTCGCGGACGAAGCAATACTTGGTTTGATTATAGTGTATATAGTATATAGGGTGTTTAGTTAAATCATCCCTAATCCGAATCCTATGACGCCACCCAATAGTGCAGTCTTAATCACTGTCGACGCCATTGAACCTGCCATGTTGTCTTCGTTGTATTCAATCGGCATATTTATCTCACCCCCGGAAGGCCTTCCTGGCCTGGATAGTTTGATTTGATTATTTTGTCCACGATTGATTGAGCCATAGCCTGTTCTTCGGGAGAATAAGCTTTTGCCTGGTCGCCGAATGGAGTCAATTGGGTGAATTTGAACCTGCCGTCTTGAACCAGTAGGGCAATGTGTTTTTCAACTGGGACACCAAGTATCTGCGCAAGTTCCCCTGAAGAGGATATCTGTTTACATATGTTTAGGAGATAATCTAAACGTATGCCTGCGACAGGTGAAGCCATGGTTAATACTGGGTAACACATTAAAATAAATATCCGAAGGCTAAAACACCAGATAGTTATCACGAAAGAGCAGAAGATATGTCATGAGCATTCATCTGCGAGCTCGAAATCCACACAGAATTTCGGCTCCAGAGATTGCTATGCAATCTCATGGACACCAATGTCGCAGTCTTCTGCTCTGCCTCAGATAAATAAAGAGAGCTTTGATTAACCCCTATATGACTTCAGTAAAACCAGATTTTAGGCGGAATCAAAGCTTACTTGAGTGTTTTGATTAGGGATAATCAAAACCCTCAATAGTTTATCGTA
>JAHIYG010000298.1 GCA_018815265.1 Candidatus Altarchaeota archaeon
AATTTAGACAGCCTCCTCAGGTTGTCTCCATCTAGTTCAAGAGACAATACATTTTTTAGGATGGCATCACCATGTCCTTTTAGTTGGTATTCTAACCCTGGTTTTTCCGAGTTTCTAAGCAGCACCATCGCAGCCTCTGGCTTATGCCTCCAACTGCACATGTTACTGAGCCTGGAAACAACTGCATACTCAACCTGTTCGTTTCTTGTGTCTTGAAGAATCTTTTCGAACTTGTCGATTCCTCCGTGATATTGCTCGTCTAAATCCTCCAAAAGTCCGAGTATGTAGATTCTCTGCGGGTCTGTTCCCTCCGCCATATAATGCAGACACATCTGCCCCAGCCCCTGCTGCACTCTTTGATATCCCGGATTGGGTATATCCGGGGAACCATAGTGTTTCCCTTCCTCTATTGCTTTCCTGCTTTGTTCGAAGTCGTTTCCAGTAGCCTCGCATGCAACCTTTAGTCTTGCAAGATATTGCCCTCTCATGTCGGAAGGCATACCACCGGCTGGAGGCTCGACAAACATTTTCCTTATTTCCTCAAGCCCCACGAAACTTGATTCCTCCCCTGGCTTCATCTGCGAATCATATGCCTCAACCAATGCAGTCCATCTCTCCTGCGGATGCTCATGCCTGAAGTCCGTCGCAGGCGTCGCATTCTCCTTTATTCCCCCTATGACATCCATGAGCCCTGGCACATTCATTCCCCTCAACTGCTGAAGTTGTTCAGGAGTTAATCCAGATGCGAACTGGTAGGCAGTAGTGTCATCTGCACGCGAGTGGATGGATACGAACGGCCTTTCCCCACTGTATCCCGGCTCCCTGAAAAAATTCATCAGCAGGAAAGGTATGTCTTCAGTCCTGTGGAACTGGAGGAAGTGATAGCCCAGATGTATCGTCTCATCCACATGCTCTTTCGCAGTCATCAGGTTTTCAACGATTCTTTGTGAAAGCCTGCCCCGCAGACCTTCGACGCTTTCAGTACCGACGGCGGTTAAGACTGTGTTGTCAGTACTTAACACATCCCATCTCTGGCTGCTATGTTCTAAAAGCCCGTTTATGCCTTTGACTCCCTCGTGAGAGAGGTCGAATCTGTGAAAAGTCCCCTCATGCTTTGTCCCCTTAGCATCCTCCAATGAAGCCGCTAAATTTGCCTTTGTCTCCTCAGGCATATCTGAACCAGAGACTGCAGCACCTAATTCCTCGAATGTCCTCATTGCATGTTCGCCGACAAGCATGCGAAGCATGTCATCATAGTAACGTCGATGCCCGGAGCCTCTTGCACCTATGACCCATAATGCAGACTCCAGCGGCCTCTGGTCTTCATAGCTTAGTGAGTTCTTGAATGCCTCCAGCCTAGTCCATCTCGCATTAACTTCCTGCCTGAATTCCTCGCTTTGACCCCAGTCAGACGAAAAGCCGTCTCTTATTCCGTTTCTGATATCCAGCCGATACTGTCGTGCATCCTCTTCGGATGCTGCGCCTGATTCAACCAGTCCCGCAAGGACTGGGTCAAGTTGCGTCTGAAGTAGTCTGTCATCCATCTGCTGCTTCAATTGGTCGTCAGAGCACAATGCAGTACCCAAGCTAACGTGGGAGCTCGCAATGGATGAGACCATATTTTGCGATACATTAGAGACCCTCCGAGTGAATGCCTGCATGACCTTATCTGAGTTTTCAGATGCAGATTTCATCTCCTGCACCTCACCCCCCATGGCGTCTATGTCCGCCTGCACTGAAGCCTTGTCCCTTTCAACCCGGGCCTTCCTCATATGAGCTAATTCAATCTGTCGTTTATTGGCAAGATATCTGAACAAGTTCGGGACGACATTCAATAAGCCAGGCGGCTGTAGTCGACTCAACCTGCCTTGCTCAGTTTGTATGTCTGCATCCATGCCCTGAACCTCCTGAACCCTCAACCCAATCAGCTGCTGGCGCCTTTGTGTTTCAGACTCGTGTTCCTGCCTTGCCTTTTGTATCTGCTTGGACAGACGCGTTCCCTGCGACAGTACATCCGCACTCTGCCCAAGGTCAGTAAGCTGCTGTGACTGAGAGGTGATATCTGTTATTTTCTGAGTTAAACCACCAAGGGACAAATCTTCAGGCTGCTGCCCCGGCTGTTCCTGCTGTTCAGGCCTTAGAAGACGCAAAAGGGAGTCACGCATCCTGCGTATTTCAAACCTGTCGAACTCAGCCTGTTGCTTGGGGGTTAACGGTGGTTTTTCGCCTGATTTTACCTGGAGGGGTACAGTCTGGAATGTTTCCGGCATATGTTATAAAGGGGTAGGATTAAAATATAAGCTAGGTTCCAACACTGGTTTTAACCGCTTTATATCCGCTATCTTGTATTGCAGCCAGCACATCATCTTGGATGCTCGCATCGGGTGTTAGGGCGATTACTGTGCCGCCCCTGCCAGTACCTGTCAGTTTCGCACCTAATGCACCTGCATCCTTTGCCAATGAGATGATTTCGTCGATTTCATGGCATGAAAGGGTCATTTCAGTGAGGAGTTTTTGGTTGGCATCCATCAGTTGCCCGAGCCTTACGTTGTCGCCTGCCTCCAATGCATTGACTGCCTCATCGAATACGCTCCTGTATTGAATGAATATTTCCCCGAATTTCTCTGGATTTTTCTCCTTGAGCCTTCTTACGTCGTCGACAACCTCCTTTGTAGTCTGGGTAATGCCTGAGCTTGCCATGACAATGTTTATGGGTTTATCCACTGGGATTTTTTCCATTATGTTCTTGCCGCCAGGGAGGTTCTTTTCAAATATTATGAACCCCCCATAGACTGAGCAGGTGTTGTCTATGCCTGATGCCTTCCCAGAACCTGCGCATTCCGCCAGAAATGCGACATCATTTATTTCTTCGTCTGTAAGATTGAGTTTAAGGTGCTGGTTGTATGCTCGTGCGATGCTCGCAGCCAATGCGGCGCTTGCACCTACTCCCGATGCACAAGCCAAATCCCCACTCAATTTTATCCTTACATTGTCTTTTTTGAAGTGATTCTTCAATGCGCCGAGTTGCCGCTGTATCTCATCCTTTTTCTTCACCTTGTAACCCGGGGTTTCGGGCCTCTCATCTATGAAGGTGAATTCATCTGCAGAATCTATCTCCGCAATTGTCTTGTTGCTGATTGCCGACGCTATGGCAGGTAATCCATAGACTACAAAGTGCTCCCCGAAAAGTATGGTTTTCCCAAAACCGTATCCAGTCTCCATTTTCTCAAAAAAATATGTGTTTTAAATTATAAATTAGAATAGCAGCTTGGTTATTGCAAGGTATACTAGACTCCATAGGGTGCCTGCAAGCACCGTCGATGCAAAAGACCTATAA
>JAHIYG010000299.1 GCA_018815265.1 Candidatus Altarchaeota archaeon
ATATACAATATATATTTTTTTCTCAAACAAAAAATGTGAGAGTTAAAAAAAATGACAAAAAATTGAGGAAACAAAAAAAAGATATTTTAATCGTTTTTCTAGATTTTAGCCACAATATCAAAGCTTTGGTCAAGCAACCTAATTATCGTATCATCAGCCTCATGAGTTAGGACTATGACCTTCAGATTATGGTTTTCAGTCTTTTGTATGAGTTTTTTGATGAATTTCGTCACTGTCTTCTCGTCATTGTATATAGTGAGTTTCCTTAACGCATCAATTATAACAAACTTCTCAGTAGGTATAGAATTTAGATACTGCTCTATTGCAAGAGGTATAGAACCACCCTCAGTTATATCATGCGGCCCAGCTGTGAACATTACTTTTTCATCCTTAGAAGAATACATCTTATGAGCCAATTTTGTAACACAATCTATGAAATATATCCTCTCTAAATCACATTTACAGTTCTTAAACACCCTATGCATAGTATTGTAGGGCTTATTCAGACTGACATATATGCCATATCCCCCATTTTTCAACAGATTATGTAGAAATATCGGGATAAACTCGTGTATTGACGCAGTCTTAAGCACCAACAAAGCTGAATCTAAACCCCTCATGTTAGTACATATCCTCTCGACTGACTCCGTCACCTCATCTATTTTTCGAAATTCCATTTTTCCACGTCAATTACACGATCAGCAAACATGTTTATGTCCTTTACAAGCAATGAATCCGCATCCTGTTTAAGGCAGGTGAATATCGCATTACATCCAGTAACCCTAACCTTTGCCATCAGAAAATGGACAAATTTCGCTATAGTAGTGTCTGATTCATAAACCAATAGTGTTGAAAGCGAGTCAAAAAAAATGAGTTTACACGTTCCAGCATCCATGAGTTTGGATATAGACACACTTAACTCAGTCAACGCCCCCGGAGAAGAGACGAAATCACAGCTTTCAGATTTTTAAGGAGTTGTTGCCGTAGCAGTTATGGCATCTATAAAATGAATGTTGTCTATTACCACATTCTGCTTCTTGAACAAGGTGAGAAGAGAAGTATACGGGCGATTAAGTGACACATAACAGATCTTTGACGCGAACTTGGACAAGTCAGAGACAACACTTGTCAAGCTTTCAGTATACGTGTAGTCCGGTAAAATCAGCACCAAAATCTGATTTTCCCCGAAAAGACTGTTCATCCCGTTTTTTTCACAGCCCCTATTTTGTGCACCCATCATCTAAAAATAAGCCGAGTTTAGTTAAAAAATAGATTTACCCATTCCGCCTATACAATGTCAATCCCCCTACACGTTTTATTTCGATAAAATCAGGCAATAGGTTATTCTGTCTCGCAAGTACCAAATAGTTGATTTTCTCATCCGACCCAAGTTTATCCCATGTCACACATTGGAAGTCATAGAGACTGTAATTTATGGGTTTGTTACAGGATGTCATTTCGAGCTCAGGAGAGAGTATTTCATCATATTCTGTCACTTGAGTAAAAGGTATTCTCTTATGCACATACGTATATCCACCGGTGTAGAACCAGCTCATATCATATGCTAAGCCAGTGGAGTCATTTTGAGCCCCCACAAAACTGAAGAGGTCATAGCTCACCACCTCAGGCATGGAGGACATGTGGAGTTGAGCATATGTTAGGAAAGCCCCGGACAAGACCATAGTCAGGAACACGCAATAATAAACAATCATATCATTTTTTTCTTTGAGCTTGGATAATCCATGCCCGATTAATAACATGAAAAACGGAACAGCAGATATGGCAAATCTCAGTTCTCTATGGCGTATAAGTGAGAGCACAATCAAGGGTACAATAAACAGCGTTAACACGAAATAGGTCCTCTTACTTTTCTCAAACATTTCACGCATAAGCAAGACAACATAGATATGCAATATGAATATGAGAAGGTAAATCATTGCCGAGTTCTCAGCGAAAGTCTTGTTTGGAACAATCAAATTATGTATTACATCCTGTATGAACGTATGCAAGAAATTCCCGACATACAATAAATCTATTACCCCCTGAACGAAAAAGGCCAGAGTGAATCCAAGTATGAACTTTTTCAAAGCAAAAAAATTCTTGTATGATAAAACACAGAGCATAGTAGGGGCCAGGAATATGAGGCTATCATGCCTAAACATGAATGCAACACCCAATGACAGACCAGAATAAAATCCTGAATTATCATTTTTTGAGAGTCCCTTCCACAAGAAAAATGCAGACAACACTATGAACAGTGTCGCGGGAATATGAGAGTTCACATCCACTCCCCACGGCCAGAGGATAGGTGAAAAAATAGCTGCAAAGAGCGCATACAAACCAGCTTTTTCCCCGTATATCTCCTTACCCAAAAGATATATCACATATAACAGCACCATAGATATTGTTGCCATCACCAACTTGTTCAGGAGTAGTATGTCTGCCAGTTTCAAATTGATGGCATAACCCATTGAAAAAATAAGTTGAACAATTATCTGCTGTACCACAGGCCTAAATTGTATGTGCCACTCCCAAGGCGTTATGCCATAGCCATATGTTGCTATATGAGCTGGCTCAAGAAGCTGGAACAGGTTATCAGGGTGTAGTGCCACCTTCAAATCTAGGGCGCCATACAATCTGGAGAGAATACCAAGCGTGAAGACCAGGCTAAACTGTGTCTTA
>JAHIYG010000300.1 GCA_018815265.1 Candidatus Altarchaeota archaeon
ACAAACATCGCTTGACTTCCTGCAGATGAGCCATGAGTCGAACATATACGACTACATAGCCACAAACCTCCATAAACATTGTGGAGACGCAGTAGTGGTAGCCACCTCATTTGACGATGGTGACGATTCATTAAATGTCGAAACTGTTTGTGGCTTGGAAAAAAGACAAATAAAATTATTTGGGAAACTATCGCACCTGAAACTATCGGCTCTTAAACTTAAGCTACCGTCAAATGTCAAATCAACGCTTAAATCTGGAAGACTGAATGTCGTCAAAGGGGGCCTATACACCCTTCTGTTGAAGAGGGTACCCCAGAAGATCTGCGACAAGATAGCGAAATGCATTGGCCTGTCAAAGATCTACTCTATTGGATTAATAAGGGAGAACAAGATTCTTGGGTCTGTGGTCTTATTGGTAAGAAAGGACATTCTGGATGAATCACTGGTCACTGCATTTGTCCACCAGGCATCTATTGCGTTGCAGGCACGCCAAAGCACGGGACAATTAATGCTTTCTGAAGAGAGATACCACACAACCATAGACTCCCTGAAAGATGGCCTACACCTTGTAGACAAAAATTTAAAAATCATATTGTTCAACAACCACCTCCTAAAATGGTGCAGGAAACTGGGTCTACAAGACAGTGTGGCAGAACTGAGGTTGGAATTGGCAAGTCCTCTTATGGGGGCGGATTCACTGAAAGACTATAATCACGTATTCAAAACTGGGCAAAACCTATTCACAGAGGAGTCGAGGATAGTCAATGGGGAACGGATAGTCACTGAAACAAGAAAGATACCAATCCTCATAAATGGTAATGTGGAGCGTGTAATGACAATAATCCGAGACATCACAAAAAGAAAAATCGCTGAGGAAGAGGTCAAAAGCATAAAAAACCATCTTGAGGCGGTATTGGACGGGATAAGCGAGTCCATAGTTGTATTGGACAGAAAATACAACATAGTGAGCTATAACCGGGCATTCCAGAAGTGGGTGGGGAGGCCACTTGCGTTTCTGGGGGGCAGGAAATGCTTTGACGTCATACACGGTTTCGACAAATCCTGCAGACAATGCGTCATAAGGGACGTTTTCAGGACTGGAGTTCCAGCAGAATCCATACATTCCCATAACCTCCCCCACGGCAAACTATTCCATGAAACAAGAGCCTATCCAATCTTTAAAGATGGCATAGTGGACCAGGCAGTCTATATATTCCGTGACGTAACAGACCGGGAGAAGATGAAAGAACAGCTTAAACAAAACTATGAGCAAATCAAATCAGCTAATGAGGAACTCAAGAAACTTGATAGGATGAAGAATGAATTCCTGGCAATATCCTCCCATGAACTGAAGACTCCAATATCAATAATCAACGGATATGCTGACATAATACACTCTGAAGTATTGGGTTCCCTGACTCAAGAGCAGAAAAAGAGAGTAAAGAGGATAAAGGAAAACTCAGAACACCTAAACACTCTCGTGACGAACATACTGGATTTGACGCGCATGGAATCAGGCGACCTGAAACTGCATAAAAAATCAATTTCAATATCATCACTTATCCGGAAAACAGTAGATGACATGAGCCATATGGCTGCAAAGAAAAACGTAAAAATAATAGCTAAAATAATTGTTGACACTAGAATATTCGCAGACCAGCTAAGGGTTAAGCAGATTTTAGTCAACTTAATCGAGAACGCAATAAAATTCACTCCACCGACAAAAAAAATCTACATTGAAACCTCCCACGACAGAAAAGACATCATAATATCTGTCATGGACGAGGGGGTTGGCATACCCAAGGTCGAGTTAAGAAACATATTCAATAAGTTCTACCAAATAGACTCCTCCACAAAAAGAGCGCATGGGGGCTCCGGACTTGGGCTTGCAATATGCAAGCACCTAGTGGAATTACACGGCGGAACCATAGCTGCCGAGTCAAAACTTGGCAAGGGTTCTAAATTCACAGTAAAAATCCCGTTAAACAACAACAGTAAAACACAGAGTTCATAGATAACTGGTGTGGCCGAAATGAACTATCAAATCCACACCTAAGTTCTCGGCTTGCGCCTTTTTTGTGTCGCATGCGCCGTAAGTCGGATCAACCATAATCACTGCTTTCGCATCGGTTTTTTCCTCTATCTCTGAAGCAACATCAACCGCATGCTCTTTCAGCCCCTCTGGAAACTGCAGCCCCACCCTTTTTGCGCCTGTCTCCCTGATGCGTTTTACAACCGCATCTATTTCGAAAACATAGTCTTTCATGCTTTTTTCATCTTTTTTATCTCTCTAACAAGCTGCTTTTCATCATCTGTCAAATCATCGGGGTTAAGCCTTCCCAAATCATCATTTGAGAGAAAGGTATATAAAATGTCCTCTTCGCAGGCGTTTTTGCCGACAATCATATCATCTATTGATAGCGCAACCTTATCTCCTTTTTCTGCCTTTTCAAGTGATTCCCCCCTCATCTGGATAGCCTTAACTTTGCCGCATATTTTCCCATCAGATCCCATCAACCTAGCCCCCGGACATAATATGCCAGAAAGCACCTCCACACCAACTATCGCCGGCTTGCTCTGCCTGAAAATGTGATTGGGCAAAATCACGACCTTGGCAGGGTTTGAAGCGCACTTGCTGATTTGCAACCTCTCATATTCCCTCTGCTTTTCAACCCAGTTTTTGTATTCGTCTATTATGCTGTAGATGACTTTGTTTTCAATCAACGGGATTGCATGGTCCTGGGCAAGAGCTCTTGCGTCAGGCAAAACAGGCGCGTTGAAAACCAGGACAACACCCAAATATCTGTTCTCCTTTGCGACCACAGACGCCTCAATAACGTCTTGTTTTGTCAGCTTTCCAATACTGCCCCTCCTAACCCTTATGCCTTCACCATCCAGTATCTTCACCATAGCCTCAAGTGAGCCCAAGGTATCTGCCTTAACAATGACTCCGACGTCGTCGCTTGCGAATTCCACCTCTCCAATCTCTCGTTTCACCTGGTCTACAAGCTCTTTTCCCCCGACATACACCGGTCCCCCAGGCATTGCCGCATCAAGGCCTTGAGCCACAATCTTCACACCAGACGCTGCATAGACTGTCCTAACGCTTTTGAACTGTTTTTTCGGGTCTCGCATCTCGTCAAGGGCTCTTGGACGAAGAAGCGCCTTTACCTTCGTCACAACCGGGTTCCTTGACGCGACCACTATCTCATCATTGACTCTTATTGTGCCGTCATAGATTATCGCATCCAATGTAGTGCCTAACCCCTTGGTCTCCTTAACCTCCAATATCGTCCCCTTGGCGGGTGAGTTCAACCCTACGGTTAGCTTGCCCTTCAGGAAAGTCTGCGCCAACCCTATGAGCATCATCAAAAGCTCCTTCATGCCATCCCCGGTCTTTCCTGAAACAGGTATTACCGCGATTGTCTTCCTGAAATCCTGTATGTTAGTGTATATGTCACAGTCGAAACCCCTTATGCCTAATTCTCCTATGAGATTGTATACTCTCTTATTGTATTCATCTATTGTCCTCGGAGTCTGGTTTTTGAGTGTGGCATTAGCTTGCCAACCAGGCACCCTATCCAACTTGTTTGCGGCAACTACGAACGGGGTCTTATAACCTTTCAGTATCTCTATGGATTCTTCGGTCTGTGGTTTCAGGCCCTCGTTTACGTCAACAACTAAAATTGCCAAATCAGCGACTGAACCCCCTCGTTTTCTCAGGTTTGTGAACGCCGCATGGCCTGGGGTGTCAATGAACAAAAGCCCCCTCATAGGTATTTTGATGTTTTCCCGCTTTACTAGGCCTTCGCAGATTTCCTCTATGACCTCCAACGGTATGTCTGTCGCCCCAATATGCTGTGTGATGCCTCCCGCCTCCCTTGATGCCACGACACTCTTTCTGATATAGTCCAAAATCGTGGTTTTTCCATGGTCCACATGGCCTAAAACAGATATTATGGGCTCGCGGGTGTGGTCAGTCATACCTAGTTTATACGCAGTTGCCCTAAAAAAACTCTATACTATCTTCTTCTGGCACCCGCCTTTTTTCTCCTGGTTTGTGATTGTGTCACAGTCCGTTTTCTCTGTGGCTAGACCAAGCAGACAGTCGTCTCTGACATCTGCTTTCTCGACCATCGAGCATATGCCAATATCCTCCTTGGATTCAGCTACTGCTTTGTAGCATTCATCATATAATCCTACTGTTGCGTCTGCAGAGACCATGTATTTGCACCACTTCAGGTCTTTATCAATTCCTGCCCGCCTGATATAGCATGAGTTTTTATACCACTGGCCACTGCCTGCTGCATATGGTATGAACTTGCAACATTCAAAACCGGGGTTATCATCCATGGACTTCATACAGGTTTCATAGTTGCAGCCTATCTCTTTCACAGAATCAGCGGGATACAGATTGCAAATACTGAAGTCCAGAGACCTTATGGCATTTCTCCTGATGCAGACGTCTGAGTATCTGCTGAAGTTCATGCAGAT
>JAHIYG010000301.1 GCA_018815265.1 Candidatus Altarchaeota archaeon
CTTTTAAAGGTCTGTATCTTGAATATCTCGAGGGGAGCATATCTTCCGGCAATCCTCAGAACTTTTTCCTTTTTTCCTGCTTTGGCTTCGAAATACTTTGCTGCAGATGACATGGGCTGTGAGGTCACAAAGGATTGTTCAACCCCTTGGAAGTGTTTTTCGGCCATTCCAAACGTGTCCAATGCATCCATCAGTTCTTTGTCTGACATTAAACCGCGTTTTTCAAGGCTGTCAATGAGTTGGTATTTGTTGATGAGGCTGATGGGTTTGTCTTTTGCAGTTTCTACTGCGCCATCGCTGAAACCAGACGTGGTTATGTATGCTGCCCGGACTGCAGCTACTTCACTCATTCTTCTGTACAGATTCAGAACGTCTTCATCTTTCACCAGTTGTGGAGTGGTTGATGCCCTTATTAGAGAGACTACTCGGGCTCCGACGGGGTTTCGGGTTATTGCCCTAAAATCTACCACCCCCTCTGCCGCAGGAGTGGCTGACTCTACATCAAACCCCATTTTTTTGATGAATTTCTCTATTACATCCTTGAACTCAATCGTGTTTATTTCGTCAACCATCTTTGAAAACTAGCTTTTCTAAGCTCTTGTATCTTATGTTTTTTTCAGAATCCACATATTTGCATGCGAAATATGGAAGATATATGACTTTTGACAGTTCTCCTTCTGAGTTGTATAGGTCTTTCAAAAGCTCAAGCACCCCGTCTGCAGGATAGATTATTTCGTCGGCAGGATTGTCTGATTCTAAAAGTGAATCCATTTCCACATGTTGGTTTAGGTCGAAACGCGGATCTCCGAATTCCGGAAGTTTGACTGTTGAAGCCAGTATTTTCCCGTCTTGGACTTCTTCAACAAGCCCTAGAACCTCCAATGCTTTTAGGTATTCCAGGTTTTCATCGAAAACCCTTTTTTGTTCTTCAGACATTTTTTCATAGTATAGCGTCTCAACCTCAAGTAATTCAGAGAATAGAATTACTGATTTTTCAGGAAGATCTATCATTCGCCTCAGTAGGTTAGTGGATTTTAGACTGCATTTGCCACCGGTCAATCCATAGTTTAGAAAGTATAGATGGCAGGTGTGCAGGTTGACGAAGAAGTTGCCTGCAGAGTAGGTGGTTACCTTGCCTGATGAAAGGAGCCTTTTTGGTTCCTTTTTCTTCAGTGTATAGCAAGCTATTGGTGCAAAGCGTTGGAATGCAGAATCAACTTGTTCTTCTTGACCAAACAGCCCAAAAAAGGATTTCCGTCGGCTTTCTTCAAATTCCTTTTTTGCGTCTTCCATAGTTATCTGTGACTTGAAGACTTTGTCGAATATCTTGTGTGTTTCTTTTGTTGGCTTTGACTCAGGCAATAGTATTTTGTCCATATCAAGTAGAGAGATGTTGTTTTTTTCAGAATATTCATTTGCTTCCTCAGTGTAGCCGTTTTTGGACACAATAATTAGGTTTTCAGTCCCTGATGCCCTTGTTTTTTTCTCGAGAGATTTGATTTTATGGATGCCAGACTTGGATTTGGACGTTAGTACAAATATGG
Organism: Candidatus Altarchaeota archaeon; assembly: GCA_018815265.1. Classification (GTDB taxonomy): domain Archaea; phylum Altiarchaeota; class Altiarchaeia; order IMC4; family SCGC-AAA252-I15; genus JAHIYG01. The sequence goes on from JAHIYG010000301.1 coordinate 1,545, forward strand.
TGGTATCATTCTTTAGTCCATTCTCAATCTTGGATGCTTTTATTTGGTGTGTGTTTTTTCCATCGTATTCGACAGACGATATTTCATAGCCGAGTACTTGAGTAATCCTTGAGATTATGTCGGTTTCTCCCGTTTTCTGAGTTGTGGAGTGTATGGAATGTGTCATTGTAGCCTCTTTTATTAACTTGTGGGGGTTATTACTATATATTTTATGCTTGGTTTAAGTATGTGAAAATGAAAGGTTCTGAAGCAGTTGTTAGATGCCTTAAGGAGGAGGGTGTGAAACATGTATTCGGTATTTTAGGCGGGAACATAATGGACGTCTATGACGTGTTTCACGGAGAAAGTGAATTACAGCACATTTTGGTAAGACATGAACAGACTGCAGCGCATGCTGCTGAAGGATATGCAAGGGTTTCCGGTAAAGTTGGTGTTTGTATGGCGACATCCGGCCCTGGAGCCACTAACCTTGTAACAGGTATTGCTGATGCCCACTGTGATTCTACACCTATTGTTGCTATAACTGGGCAGGTGCCGACGAC
>JAHIYG010000302.1 GCA_018815265.1 Candidatus Altarchaeota archaeon
AGTAGCTGTAGGTGTAGTATATGCCACAGTGGTATGCGTCCTCTCCCACGCAAGCCGTTATGTGCCTGTTGTCTGGGGCATATATTTGGTTGACATCCTTAAGCGAGGGATCCAGGTATATCCAACCGTTGTCGTAGTATTCAGCCCATGCATGGCCGTTCAATGTGGTTTGGTTGTAGCTGGTCCCTGTTATGCGCCTTGCAGGTATGTGCGCACACCTGGAAAGCGACACAAAAAGGTCGGCATGCTCATCACAGGCTCCGTATCCGTTGTCAAAGCCGTATTGCGCCCCCAACTCTTCACGGTTTATTTTGTATCTGAGGTTTTTGACCATCCACTCGACAATGCTGCTCACAGTCATTGCTGTGCCGTTTGAATGCCACCTCAGCTGATCGGATTTAAAGCAGATATCATCGCTTAATGGGGACATCTCGTTTTCCAACAGGTAGATGAGGCTGAAGAAGTCCCGGTCAGCCCTTACTGGGGGATTCACTATGTTCAACTCCAGCGTATGTGTAATCTTCAGCTCCCGGACAGTTGTGCCTGAAAGACGCATCTTGTATATGTATTGAATGTTACCTTCCTCGGTTGTTTTGACATAGTCTGGCTTTGGGTCTAAGTATGTAGCCAAAATCTTCTGTACAGGCGGATAGTTTATTGCAGGAGAAGACACATTAAGGTTCAAGTCTACCGAGCCACCGCTTGATTTTACAGTCACATATTTTGTCACATTATAGACTACCGTGCAGTCTCTGTCACATACCCCTCCGCAGTCAACCGCATCCTCACCTGCGTCAAAGACATAGTTCCTGCACTGCTTGAGGTTAACATTCACCTGAGATACCATGTCATTATACGCAGACACGAACTGCCGCTCCTTAGTGGCTGAATCCTCAAGTAGGCCATTTGAGAGAATTCGTTCGCTGTCTTTCCCAGTGTTCATGTAAAGGGCCATATGGTAGAGTGAGGACTGGTAGTTCTCGATTGATTGAGTGAGAGTTACTCCAAGCGATGCCATGTTCCGTGGGGCAGAGTAGTTCAGAATCAATCCCTTCAAAACATCAAGGTCGCTGTAGGAACTCAAGGCCATGTCCTTCAATGCATCCCTGTTTCTGTCAGTGTTGTATGCATTCATCGCAGAGGAATACTGCAAGGTGATGTTTTGATATCCACTGTGGACGAAACCCAGACGCTCAAGATATCTAAGGCTCGCTGATTTGCAGGACTTACACGGCCCCCCGCAGTCGACACCCTCCTCTCCCTGATCCTTGATGCCGTCAAAACATGTTGGTTGACAGTCCCTAGGACATGTCAAGTAACCCTCATTGAAGTCGCAGAATCCATTTCCACAGCAATCCTTAAGCCTTGAGGGGGTGCATTCACCTGAAAAACACCCGTATTGTATGCAACCTCCACTTCCGTAGCATCCCTCGACCGGCCCATCCAACGGCTTGTTAGTGCACACTCCATTTGAACACACATCCTCGGTGCATGGGTTCCCATCATCGCATCTACTGCAGGGATCAATTGAGTCCATGCAACCGAGTAGGAGTAAAACAGCAAACAAAGGTAGGATATTCTTCATTCTCCACCTTCCGCCTTAGGCGGGTTTTGGCGGCCCTTTATGTCAGACACGTCTATGTAGTGCCTAACGTATTTTTTTATCGCTTCAGGATCAGGTTCGTCCTTCTTGCCAAAGTCAAAAACAGGCGCTTGAGATTTCCCCTCTTCTTGTATCAGCTTCGAAAACAACACCATGAGGCGCCTGAAATCCCTCCCCTCAGAACCCAAAACATAATCCTGCAAAGACATAATGTCGTCTTCTGACAACCCCTGCTTCAGTTTAGCAGATGCCTTTATGCTGTCTCCTTCATCGACGACAAATCCTGACTCAGTGAGGAAACCCAGTGTTTTGGTGAGATCGCCCATGTGAGAAGTCAACTCATTAAATTTAGACTTTTGAATGACTTCATCAGTGCTTAAGCGCTCTAAAATCAAACAAACCGCCGCGGAAAGAGAATGATTTTTTTCCACATACCATAATTATGAAGTAATCTAAATATGCAACTAAAACATTGGATTCACTTAAGCTCTGCAAACAATGCTATGAACTTCCTCTTAAGCCTTATTTTATCCTCTCGCATAAGCCAGCCGACGGCAAGCAAAACATCCCAAGGCCACAGTTTTGCTGAGAACGCAATCCCCATGACAGACATTGGAGAAGCCCTCTTCTCAAGTGTCTTATACACAACGCCTGCCAGATGGCCTATGTGGGCGTGGGTGTCTTTTGCCATATAAAACATCATAAAACAAAAAATAAAAACACGTGAGATGACAGGGGAGATAGAAAAAGCAGTGGTGTGGTCGCTGGTTGTGGCTGCAGCATTGCTAATGGTTGTTATGGCTTCCTACTCAGGGTATTCAATGAAGGGTTACTCGCTCACAAGGTATCCTGGTGAAAACGGCACAGTAACATTGTGCATTGAAGGAGAGGTCACACCAACAAACCAGACCATATCAGTGGCAACGAGCGAACCAGGCAATGTATGGATTAAGGCAAACAACAAGCAAGTAGTAAATGAGACAGTAGAAGAAAACAAGACATATCACCTGGACAATTTGTTTCTTGGATGCAATCTATTGGAGTACGGCTCATACGACGTAAACGAGTCGTTCGACTTCAGGATATCCTATGTATCACACTATCGTCCTGAGATAGTTTATCTTGAGTCTGCGAACATGAAAGCCGAGTCAATAGTAAGATACAGAATATCTGTTAAGGACAGTCTGAACAATCCAGTGGAAAAAACATGGCTTAACATAACAGACATATCAGGAAAGAGGGAGGTGCCTTTTGCATACTTGGTCTACAGCGGCCCGGCAAAAGACCATATGATGCCTAACCCATCAGATTATCGGGCAGTCATGCAGGTTTCTGACGGAGTAGCTATGTCAGACATATACGAAGCCAAATACACGACGCACGTCATACAGATGGACCTACAAACCAACGCAGTGAGAATAGCCGAGCTCAAAGACGACGAACCCGTGGAATACGATGGACTTTACCCTCCTGCAATAATCGCAGACGAGCATGTAAGCATAAAGGGGTTTAAGAGGTCCTTGAACGGATTATACATCACCTCAAAAAAGGCAACTTATTACATGGTATACCTGGCAAGAAAGATTAGCTTTGGCATAGAATCATTTTTTTATAAAATCACGTCGTAAGAGGAATGATATGGAGGACTATGACCTTGTTGAACTGGCCAAATACCCGTTCACTTCTAAAGCCAAAAAATACGTGTCCTCCTTAGAACTCACGTTAGACGATATCGCAGGACACAACATATACTCCCAAGCATTCAACATAGGGGCTGAAAAAGTATTGAACGCCGCAAAAAACGATGAAATAAAAGGATTCAGCAGAAGAGACAAACTAGATTTGACGCTGGAGGTACTCTCCTACCCCATAGCGAGGATGTTATCCCAGTCAATGGGCAGACACACAGCACAAAAATACGCTGAATCAGAGGCGGAGCGGATTTACCAATCTTTGAGGCATGAGAAAAAGGAGGTTATTACAGAAATAGCAAAGGATGCAGGGTTTGAACTGTCATCATCTATTGCGTTGCCCAAATACCTGTCACTCACTTCGGCTCTTGCAAAGAAAAACCCGAGATTAAAGCTCATAAACAGGACGATAAAAAAGGGATTAGTTGAAGTAGATGATGATGAGATGCCACTGTTCATAAAGCAGGCGATAAAGAACAAAATCATGGAACCAGTAGACACTACAAAGATACCGAACTCCATCAAAAAGCATGCAAACGAACTAAAAATCCTGCTCTCTGGAGAGAGAAAGATAGCAAGCATCGACGAAATCGATTCATCTGCGCTGCCACCATGCATGACAAACATGATATCAGCCCTGGAGGACGGCATCGCATCGCACAATGGAATGTTCATACTAGCTACCTTCTTATCTAACCTTGGCTTGGAAGAGGAGAAAGTACTTACGATATTTTCAAAATCCCCCAAATACGACGAGGAAAAGGCAAGATATCAACTCAGATACATAACAGGGGATGCTACAGGAACAAAATACACCTGTCCCACCTGCGCCACCATAAAATCCTCAGGCCTCTGCAGATGGGACTGCAAAGTAAAGCACCCGCTACAATATTACAGACGCCATTCAAAGTCAAAGGTTATAAAGAGGGGAAAAAATAGAGGGCTTTGATTAACCAGAGTGATATCTGTAAAAGAGTGCTACAGACGTAATCAAAGCCCGCTATACGTGTTTTGATATATAAGTCAAAACCCTAAATAACATCCCATGGACAAACTATTCAGAGTCAATCTTGAGCGCTCCAGAATCTACTGGCAATACTACAAAAGCATGTTTCAGGTTTTTTCCCACGCAATAATCGCATGCATGATATCCACTGCAATAATATACTCCGCGGGAGGCATAGACCTGCTTTTGACAGCGGGCGTCATAGCATTGCTCTTCCTGTTCATAGTACTTCTATCTGCTCTTATGAGCCTGACAATCTGGCGACATGAAAACAAACACCTTGACGAGTTACTTGTAGAATACGAACAACCGCCTGAAGAGCCCCTTATGCCACCAGGAACTCCGCTGGTATAAAAGCACACACTTCCGAGATAGCTATTGATGGTACATAAACAGGCTCAAATACCTGGTGAACCGCACCTTCCTGAATTAAAAAGTAGAGGACAAGAGGCAGTCACACACAGAGGCTTCAACCCAAAAGACATAGTGGATGGGATGCTTAGGGGTGAAAGCATTCTTGGGAAGGTAATACAGCCGCTTGTAAACGACCTTGCCGCACTTCCCCAAGAACGGCAGGTCGAATCAGTTGAGACACTAGGTTTAATTCATTCCTTCCTGAAGGGGGAAAACTTAGCTGACGTCGAATTGACAAGGGAGGACATACTTTTCCTCATAACAACAAAGGTCGGCGACCTACTCAGGCGACCGGTGTTGCACGGTATGTTCGCTGACAAGATAGAAGCTGAAATAGAAACATCCAATGCCACAGAAGAAACCGTGAAAGGTCATCTTGTCACATCAGCGCGAGCTAGCAGGTGGAGCAGATTCATCTCAGAACCTGCGGTTGCTGAAAAAATCAAGGATGCCAAGGGGCTTGAAGACGTTTACATAGACATGGAAGATAAGGCTGCTGAACTGGCAGATGCCATCGGCGCAAGCCCAAAGAAAGCCTACCTCATCACAATGAAGACCTTCCATATAGCGAAGAATATGAGGGAAACCAACCTTCCAAAGGTTAGGGATGACTTTAACTGGTACACTGAAACACAACAGGGGAGGAAGGATAAGTCTGTCGAATTCTATACAGACCCGGGCCACGCATTCAACCAGGGGTACGACGTCATGTTCATCCGCAGATACGTCAAGGCAAAATCCGAAATCCGATTCTCCTCAACCATGCCTGCATTTTTGCGAGAGACCTCCTTTATGCTCGTCGAAGACAACCCAGTACACGGCCTGCTTGCAGACATCATCTTAACAGCTGAAAACGCCAAAGCATACGCCCCAGACAAAAAGGATGAATCAACTGAGCCGCTTACCAAAAAATCAGAGTCAAAAGGCAGATACACGTCGGCAGAGAGGGCGCTTGATGTGATGTATGGAGCGGCAAACACTAGCGGAAGTCACCCAGACGTCATACTCGCAGACATAGAATTGCTGGGCAAAATGAGGGGTATAGAATTTATAAGGGAGGTCCACAGGAGAGAAGTAGCAGCAGGTAGGAAGCCCATGATAATGATGGTCTACTCATCAAACCCAAGACCATATACGGAAGATATAAAGAGGCTAAAGGATGAGGGGATCATCGCAGACCACTGGCACAAAGAAGACTTCACACCTGAGAAATTGATAGAAACAGTGAATGAACAGATGAAAGCACAAAGCTGAATGAAGGAACAAAGGAGCCGGGGAATACATAGAATCTAAAGCTTTCCTTTCGTGCTTGGTATGTCTTTTCCAACGACCTTCACCGCCTGCTTCAGAGCCTTAGCCAATGCCTTGAATGTTGCTTCTACTTTATGGTGGTCGTTTCTTCCCGATACTTTCACATTGAGGTTGAATCTGCCGTTTAATGCCAGAGATTCCAGGAAGTGCTCTATGTTTTCCTTGCTGACGTCGCCGACACGCCTTTCCTTGAATTCACTGAACGGCAGGTTGATGACTGCATAGGGTCTGCCTGACAGGTCGACTGCGACCTCGGCCCTTGCGTCGTCCATTGGAACAATACAGTGGGCAATCCTTGCTATGCCTTTTTTGACACCTAATGCAGACAACATTGCTTCACCCAATACAATGCCTAGGTCTTCGACTAGGTGGTGGTCGTCTACGTCGACGTCACCTGTTGCTTTGACTTTGATGTCGAATCCGCTGTGTTTAGAGAAGGACTCCAACATGTGGTTTAGGAACTTCAACGGCGTTTGGATATCGTATTTGCCTTTCCCATCGAGATTTAATGAGAGGGAGATGTTGGTTTCCTTTGTCTTGCGTTTGATGTTTGCCTTTCTAGCCATCTTCATTTTATCAATTTTTTAATGGATGATATCTTTTTGTCTACCTTCTTCCTGAAGATCTTATAGGTTATGTACATCAACACAACCTTCCAAAGCCTCCTAAGGAAGTACACCAATACTACGCCTATTATTATGAGTGGCAAAAGAAATATCAGCCCTAAACCCAAGACTAGATACAGTGGTATTGTCAGGATTATGCTGCCGAGCAGGTCCTTCCTGTCGGGTATTACGGCCTTTTTAAAGACTCCGAAGATGCTTGATATAATGCGACCAATCATAATGCTATCATATTGGATAAATCCATAAATAGCTTGTCACTTCCTGCAGCCACGACTGAAACCCTGTTTCTCGGGTCTAATCCCACGTTTTCCCCGAGTTTTGAGGTTCCATATATCATGTTGACGCCTGTTTGGCGGCATATGTGCGCTCCGGCAGCCACATCATAGGTTTTTAGGCAGGGTTCAACACCGTATACTGACCTCAAGTCGACTAGTGCGTCTATTTTCCCGCACGCCAGATAGGAGAGTTCAAGCGCTGACGCCCCAAGGCATTTTAACATGACATCGTTTACGCCGGGGTTTTTTTTCGAAAGCTCCCCTATGAATGTGGAGTGGACAGGATATGAGTTCGTGAAGTGGGAACCCAATGACAAGACAGCATCGTATAGCTCTGATTTACCTGAAGGCTTTATTTTTTTGCCGTTGCATCTGGCAGGCCCAGATGAGAGTGCAGTATAATCTTCCCTGCAGTCAAGCCGGGAGACGACACCCACCATGCAGTCTGAGAGAAGTTTTGCATCAGGTGGGTAGACTGCGATTGAGGTACAGTAGAATGGGATGCCGCGTCTAGCATTCCTTGACCCGTCAAGCGGGTCAATGAGATATATCGCCTGCGGGTTTTCACCGACTGTGTATGCACCCATATCTTCTGTCATGACAACCGCCTCAATTCCTTTGTCGACGAAGAAGTCCTTGACTGCCTCCTCAACGGGGACGTCTATTTCGTAGGTTGTATCACCGGTATGTCCTGCAGGAAAAAGTATGTCTTCATAGTGGCCAGCATATGCTTTCACAGTCTTTTTTATTTTTTTTGCCAAATCAATGGAGTGCCTCAAATGCTTTTTCTCGTCCACATAGGAGATATTTGTCTAAGCCTATTAATCAATTATTGAGGGTTTTGATTATCCCTAATCAAAACACTCAAGTAAGCTTTGATTCCGCCTAAAATCTGGTTTTACTGAAGTCATATAGGGGTTAATCAAAGCTCTCTATTGTTACAGTGAGTCTTTTTTTGAACCTTGTGAATACCTTGAGGAATGGAGTGGAGAGAAACCAAATTAGGACAATGTTTCCAATCACGTATGATAGGGTGAATATCATGCCATTCAATGCAACTGCAAAATATGTTTTGATGCTGTATTGCGCTGTGAAGAAAAGCCATGAGAAGATGTCTGTGTACAGTCCGAAGAACAAACCGGACAGTCCACCGTATAGGGTTAATGTGATTTTCTGGAATCGTTTCTGTGGTATATATGCCGCGAAAAACCCTATGAACCCTAAGCCGCTCATTTGAAGCAGGGTCCATGGCCCGTGTCCTCCAACAAAAAAGTTGGAGGCTAAGATGGTTGTTGAGCCGACTATGAACCCTGGTAGCGGGCCGAATACGTAGCCTGAGAGGATGACCAGGAAAAATACGGGTGTCGGGCCGAATCCGTGAAACATCTGTCTGAGGACCACATTAGCTGCAACAATGCAGGATAACACAGCAATGACCCGGGTTGTGGAATGCCTCTCAAAAACAAGGTAAAATGCTGCAATAGGGGCTGTAAAGACGACGACCATGCAGGCGAGAAGTATCTGTCTTGCTTGTGGCGACTTTATCATTAGGTGGTATGCTGTGATGGAAATCGCCAAGGCCACTGTTAAAGCCAGGATGATGTTTATGTGTTTCAGACGCAATCCAGCACCTCCGAAGATGAAAGGAACGGTTTGCCCAGTACAG
>JAHIYG010000303.1 GCA_018815265.1 Candidatus Altarchaeota archaeon
TACTGGCTTCATGTCTTTGAAAAATATGGGATCGCGAAAGACCGGCTTCTCGGCGTTGATATCTCGCCGTCCAACGTATCGAAACTGAGCGCCGAAGGGTTCGGGGTCGTCTGCGCGAATGTGCTTACACTTCCTCTCCATACCGCTGCATTTAAATTCACGTTAAGCATAGGGGTCATTCATCACACTCCGGAACCATTCCGCGCCTTTCAGGAACTTGTGCGGATCACGAAACCCGGGGGGCTTATATATCTCAGCGTGTATAACAAATGGAATCCATATTATTATATTGTCCACAAGGCTGCGTTTCCGATCCGCTTTCTTTATTGGAACTGGAGCAAAAAGACAGCCTCGATCGTGTACCCTCTCTCAAAAATACTTTATCAGCCACTGGCCCTTCTTCTGCTCGGGAAATTCCTCGATGACAAATCCGGCAGAGCACTCTTCATGGACCAGGTAATGACGCCACGCGCCTTCCTTTTCTCGAAGAAGGACATACGTTCATACGCGGCGCAATGCAATTGTTCGGTTGAAGAGATCAGATATACAAATCATTTCTTCATGCTCACCTCAATAATCCGCAAAAATTCCGGGACATCCCCAGGTTGCGGATAGGAGGGTCCGGAATGTGCGGCATCTGCGGTATGTATCATTTCAGTCCCTCCCCTGACAGGGAATAAAATATGCAGTCCATGCTGAAGGCAATCCGGCATAGGGGAACTCATGAAGGCACATGCTTCGGGACACGCGTGAGTCTCGGTTCCCGCCGCCTTCCGATTTTTGATCTCGAGGACTCCTCACAGCCGATCTTCAACGAAGACAAGATTATTGTCCTCGTCGGGAACGGTGAAATCTATAATTTCAGGGAACTCAATTCGGAGCTGGAGGCGCGGGGACATTCGATCAGGACTTACGGTGATCTTGAGTACATCGTACATCTTTACGAACAGCACGGGGTAGACTTCTGGAATAAACTCAGAGGCATGTTTGCAGTTGCGCTCTATGATATAAAAGAGGACACTCTGCTTCTGAGCCGTTACCACTTGGGGATAAAACCACTTTTTTACCGGAAAAACGCATCGTCTTTCCTGTTCAGTTTACAGTAACGTATCCCGGGGCAAGCGGAAAAAGGGGACAGCGATGAAATTATATCCTCCATACTTGAGTTTGAGGAATCCCCTAAGGCGTACAAACGAAATTGGGCTCGTCTTATCCAGAAGATTTACGATGTAGACCCACTCATGTGCCCCAAGTGTTCTGGAAAGATGAACATCATCAGTGTGATATAGGATGAGGCGATCATCAAGAATATCCTTAAGTACCTGGGTCTATGGGACATCAAGGTAAGACCGCCGCCCAAAACAACCGGGCCGCCACCTCCCCAGCAGTTTCAAAAATTACAGCAGTTCAGACCCTGAAATTGTGAAGGGTTCATTTTCCAGTCTTCAACTGAGTGTGGTAGTATCCAAATGACCTTTATGTCAGTTATGGTTGAAACCATAAAATAGTTCCTGTTTTGTAAGGGCACGTACGCTATCAAGGAGTTGAGATGAGAACAAGGGTAAAATGCTGTTTGAGTCTAAGAATAGGAATCGTTTTTTAACTTGTAACTCTGATTTTTGTGCCTGCGTCGGCTTCATACCAGGAAACCTACAAATTTGAGCGGATGTGGCCGACATTGCAGCAACCGTGGTATTTTTTCGTTCCACAAGGCATAACCACAGATAATAAAGGCTATGTTTAATAATATGAATTATTTAAGATCACACAGAAACCAAATCATACAAAACTCTTGGATTTCCCTAACCATTTTTGTTGTAGTATTTGGAATTCACTTTTTTAGCAAGGTTACTCCCTTGTGTGATTCCAGATGGTCTGTGTACACAACTTTGAGTATAATGAGAGAAGGCAATACAAACATAGATGAGTATAGGGAGATAGTGAACTATCATCGAAATTATGCCATTGAAACGATAGATGATCATATTTATACAATGTATCCAGTTGGAACATCGATTATATCCATTCCGTTTGTATTTATCGTGGAAAAAGTCTTAGAGAGAACTTTTCTCGTTAAGTTAGACCATCTTATTTCCTTAGGGGGCCCAAGTGGCATCGAGACCTTTGTTGCCTCTCTTATCGTTGCCCTTTCATCTGTACTTATATTCTATATAGCCTTTCTTCGTCTTGGTAGTCAGAAGTATGCTATCTTAATAGTTTTTATTTTTGCGTTTTGCACCTCTTCTTGGTCGACGGCTTCCAGAGGACTTTGGCAACACGGTCCTTCAATCTTATTTCTGTCCCTGGCTTTGTATTTGATTTTATTGGCGGGAAAAAAGCCGTGGGTTGTGCAATTTGTAAGTATACCTTTGGCATTTTCATACGTAGTTCGGCCAACAAACAGCGTTTCTATACTAATGTTTACGGCTTTGGTTTTCATTCAGTACAGAAAATATTTCTTCTACTACTGTCTGTGGAGTCTTATCGTTTCAATACCTTTCATAATATTTAATTTAAATGTTTATCATTCACTTCTGTCCCCTTATTACTCGCCAAATAGGCTTGTGGTGAATCCACATTTTTTTGAAGCTTTAGTTGGGAATCTCATTAGTCCTGGAAGAGGATTATTCATATTTTCGCCCGTATTCTTCTTTGCAATTTGGGGGATCTTTTTGAAGATCAGAGACAAATCGAGTAACATGTTAGACTATTTCTTGATGGTGTAGACTTCCCAATTAAATAGAGCAATACTCTCTGATTATTATGAAGCGGTTTACAATTTTCCATAATAAATAGATTGGGGTCGTTCTAAATGAGCGACCCCGGAATGAGTTTAGAA
>JAHIYG010000304.1 GCA_018815265.1 Candidatus Altarchaeota archaeon
CATAATCCCCGGCCACGGACCGACAATAAAAGGCGTAAAACTAAAAAAACTAAGAGAAAAAGTCAAAAAGATAAAAATATAACGCCTCTTTTGGAGGCATTACCTCTTAGTATCCTACTAACTCGTCTATTATTGTGAGATACTCTTTCAGCACTTCTGGTTTTCGGTCTGCCATGTGGGCTATCCTGAATGCCTTCCCCTTAAGGTCGCCGTATCCGTTGCTGAATGCGTATCCTCTCTCCCCCAGTTTCTTGCTCAAATCCGCCAAATCGAAGCCTCTACTGTTGTCTACTGCAGTCACAGTCTGCGACAGGCACCAATCCTCACAGTAAAGTTTCCAGTTCTTTCTAGCCCAATCCTGTGTGGTCTTCGCCATTTCAGTATGCCGTTTGAACCTGTTCTCCAAACCCTCCTCCTCAAGTATTTTCTTACACTGGTAATCCAACGCCCTAATCTGAGGTATTGGTGGAGTGCTTGGTGTCTGGTTTTTCTCGGCTTTTTTCAGGTGGTCAAGGTAGTCAAAATACAACCCCTTATTCTTTGCGTTCTGGGATCTCTCAAGGGCTTTAGTACTGACTGCAGTCATGGCAAGCCCGGGCGCTACACCAAAGCATTTCTGGGTGCCTGTAACCAAAACATCAATGCCTAACTTGTCTGTTTCGATTTTCACGCCGCATGCATACGAAACCGCATCAACGCAGAAGGCGACGTCGTTGTCACTGCAGATTTTTCCAAAACCATCAAGCGGCGTCATCGCCGCAGTCGATGTTTCATTGTGCGTCACAAAAAGCGTGTCATATCCCCCGCTGTTCAATTTCTCCTCAACGTCTGCAGGCTTAGCTGCGCTGCCCCATTTTATCTCCAATGCTTCGGCGTTTTTTCCGCATGCAACTGATATTTTGTACCATCGTTTGCTGAATGCTCCGTTGACGACATGAAGCGCTTTTTTGCCGACGCAATTTAGGACTGCTGCTTCCATCCATCCGCTTGATGACATTGGGCCTAAAAAGACTGTGTTTTCAGTCAACAAAATCTTCTTTAATCCGTCTACACAGCTTTTATGCAGTTCACTGTAGTCTTTGCTTCTGTGCCCAACCATGGGTTCACTCATCTTCGCAGCGACATCTTCTGAAACATCAACTGGACCGGGTATAAACAATTTTTTAGCCACAAATATCACCTAACCAAAACAATAAGTATTGTTCAGACTGAATATAAATCCACTAGATATGCGTATTTATTTTTGCATGTGTTCTGAGATATATCCACCATGGAATTCATTGATATCAAGCGGGGTTACAGTAGCTTGTTCGGGTTGAAATATAGCGTGAAAAACATGTGTTTTCTGGCGTTTCTTGTTGTTTTGCCGAATATTCTGGGAGCCTTCAAATACACGACCGTCTTCGGATTAAGGGTGCATTTCTTCCAGTATGCTATATTCCTGACTGCAATACTCTACGGTCCGGTTGGGGGTGCGTTATCCGGTGCATTAGGTTCATTATACGTTGCCTACGCGATGTCCAACCCCTACATACTATTTGGTAACGTACTCCTTGGGTATTTCACCGGGTATTTTGCAAGAACTGGCACCTCCCATATGCGGGCTATGTATTATGCTTATGCACTCCAGATTCCATGGCTTGTACTCTCGGACATATTTCTTGCAAATATGACAGTGGATGCAGTCGGTTTGGTTGTGGTATCACTTACCCTCAGCAACATATTTTTGATGTATCTCTCCAGTAAATCAAGTAATTTGCTTAAAACATGGATACGGTAAAACTTAGTTTTTTCTCGATTGTTGAAGCCCTCAACAAGAAAAGCTTTGGGGAATACGACCTGGTTGTCGGCATAGCATATGGTGGGATAATCCCTGCTGCGTTGGTTTCCAAAAAACTTAATCTGCCACTGTTCATAGTTAACGCGTCATATCGGGGCGAAGATAACAAGCCGATTTATTCTAAGCCGGTTGTAGCTGAAGTTCCAAAACTTAACGGTAAAAGAATTTTGTTGGTTGATGATGTATCTCGGACAGGGGCGACTTTGGAGACGGTTAAAAAAAAGCTTAAAGGAAATGAAGTAACGACTTTTGTTTTCAATGGAAAAGCAGACATTAGCCTCTTCAACTTTGACCGATGCATAAGCTGGCCTTGGGGAAACCTCTAACTTAATACGACTATTTTCTTCACACCAGAAATCTTCAGCAATCTGTCAATGAGGTTTCGTGGTATTGGTTTTTCGGTTACCACAGTCAATTCAGGGTTGTCGAACATGGGGTCATCTGCTATGACTTGCCGTATTCCCATTCCTGTGCTGCTGATTTCAGATGTAACTGCGGCGACTATGCCTTTTCCGGCTGCATCATCAGGTATTATCTCTATGGCTCCGAAACCGAGGACTGGGGCCAAATCACGAAGTGATGGTATGACTGCCAAGTTACTGTACACTTTCATAAGGTTCTTTTCCGATTTTATGTATTCTAGTGTGGATTTGACAACGCGCCTGTCCACCTTGCATGCGTTCGCTACGCTGACTTGGGTAACCTCTACCTCACCTGCTAAAAGCTCGCCTTTAACAGTGACCCTCAAACCGTTTCTCACAAGGTACTCAGCAACCTTCAGTTGAGCTCCCCTACCTGCGAAATACCTGTCTAAATCCAGCATCCACTCACCCATAACACCATTATGTATACTATATTATAGTATACACTAGAAAAAGGCATTTGTTATATGGGCTTTAAACCAGGCTATGGTTTTCCTCTGTTGCACCTTGAAACACGCATATGGGGCAGAGATACTTGCCCATGTCGCGAAGGTATTTCCATGTTCTAAGGTCCTGCAGCTGGTCTGCACCGCATCTGATACACACTTCCACCTATGCCACCTGCTAATGGATTAACTAACCCATTAAAAAACCACGGGATGTAAACCGGATTAAAATAGTGCTAAATTGGGGGTTCAATCTGTTTTAAAGGCAAAAATACCTATTGGATACATGGTGGGATTATAATGATTGGCAAACAGATTAGGATGGAACGCATCATGGACCGTGCAAGCGGTAACATGGTAATCGTGCCAATGGACCATGGAGTGACAGTTGGCCCTATACAGGGTTTGGAGAACCTTGCTGCGGCAGTTGATGATGTCGCGAAAGGCGGGGCAGACGCCGTGTTAATGCATAAAGGCATGGTTGGTAAAGGTCACCGTGGATATGGTAAAGACGTCGGATTAATAATCCACCTAAATGCAGGAAGCTCCGTAGCACCAGATCCAAACAACAAGGTTTTGGTAACTACGGTCGAGGAGGCATTGAGATTGGGATCTGATGGAGTGTCAATACACATAAACGTCGGAGCAGACAAGGAGCATAAGATGCTCAGGGACCTTGGCATGGTAGCTGAGACATGCAACCAATACGGGGTGCCCCTACTTGCGATGATGTATCCCAGAGGTCCAGAAATCAAAAAAGGCGATGAATACAAATACGTGAAACACGTTGCAAGACTTGGAGCCGAGTTGGGCGCCGACATAATCAAAACCCTATATACTGGAGACAAAAAATCATTCACTGAAGTGGTTGAAGGCTGTCCAGTACCTATTGTGATAGCTGGCGGGCCGAAGATGGGCAGTGAAGAAGAGCTTCTGACAATGGTTGAGGAGGCGATGAGTTGTGGAGCGAGGGGCATATCCATTGGGAGAAACATCTTCCAGGCTGAAGACAGGGTTGATTTGACGCGGAAACTCTGCAAAATAGTGCATAAAAAATGAGCCGAAACCCAAACCGATTCCACGACACAAAAGCCGGCTTAGACCGGGGTCCAAAGGAGATAAAAACCCGCATAGTCAAAAAGACAGGTGATGCATTAAAAATTGGGACTCGGAAAGTAATCTACACCCATCCCCAGAACACAATAAAAAATGCTGCATCACTGATGAGGGAAAACGACGTACGAAGGCTCCCACTACTCCAAGCCGGGGTTGAGCGCCTTGAAGGTCTGGTGACTGCCATAGACATCATAGACTTCCTTGGTGGCGGGGAAAAATACCACATCATAGAAAAAGACTTTGATGGAAACTTCTTAAGTGCAATAAATTGTCCTATCAGAAAGATTTCTCGCCAAAGTCAGTATATCACAACATTGGCCCAAGCACAGGACATCGCTGAAATCATGGTGAACAAGCGTTCTTCAATAATACCCATAGTGGAAGACGAGGCTGAACTGAAGGTTGTGGCTGTCGTTACTGAACGCGACATGCTGCCCAACACCTTTGAGTATGGTGTTGATGTTGCAGATGTGATGAGCAGGAAAGTGATAACTGCATCCAAGGGAATGACTTTAGGCGACGTCAGCAAAGCGATGGTCAGGAACCAGATTAGGAGACTTCCTGTGATAGAGGAAGACAGTGTCGTTGGAGTCATAACCTCCCTCGACCTTCTGGGTTATTTGGAAAAAGGCGAGTATAAAGGAGTGTATGCTGAAGAGAACCTGGAAACCCGAGTGGAGGAACTCATGGAACCTGAAGTCATATCTTTAAGGCCTGATGATGATTTGGGCGATATGGTTAAGCTCGTAAAGGAAACTGGAATCGGGGG
>JAHIYG010000305.1 GCA_018815265.1 Candidatus Altarchaeota archaeon
CTGCACTCTCTCAGTTTTTATGTCTTGGAGGTCATTCAACATTATGTATTCGTCAACCAGACCGAATTTGTCATACACTCTCTTCCGGTCTTGCGTGCACATACAAACTGTCTTTAACCCAACTTCTCTCGCACCCTTGAAGACGTTCAATGCGCTATGGCTGCCTATTGTAGCTACAGAAACAGCGTCTCTCGGGTATTTCGAGATTATATCCTCTATCTCAGCCTTTGCAACCATTAAGCAATTATTGAAAAAAGGGTTTAAATACGGATTAAACCCCAGCACTTATGGGATTATTTCTTTTAGTTTGTCTTGTTCTATTGCTTCCCTTATCATCTGCGCGTCGGAGTTTGTCGGCGGCAAATGATGGGTTCTCATTTATGTCGAACACGCCGGTTTTATGGATGCGAACCAGAACACCCCTCACTTTAGTGAGGTGATGAATGGGAGCCATCTGGTTCGCCCATAAACACCAGACAGTTTAGTGTCTGGTAGTTTATGTTACTATCTCTTTTAGTTTGTCTTGTTCTATTGCTTCCCTTATCATCTGCGCGGTTCTTCGGCCTGTTGACATTTCTTTTCTCCAGAGTGCGTTGCCATATGGGTGGCCGACTGCGACGTGGACGTTTGTGCCCCCCCCAATCCGTGGTGCCACATCGTATATGTAGTAGTTCAAGTCCTTGTCGACGCAGGTCTGCAGGCAGAATGCACCGACTACCCCAGGGTCAAAGTGTTTCTTGCATGTAGTAACGTATTTTTCCGCAAGTTCGAAGGCAGATTCCAAAAGTGATTCCCGAAGTGTTGCGCTGTTGTGTCCGCACACCGTCATCTCAGGTATCTCCTGCGTTGTCCCAACCAACTCCATCTGCTGCGGCGCAGGCAATCTAACATGGCCGTCAAGGGATGACTCAAACCTCCAGTCCACACCCAAAAGTTCTATCTTTTCCAATTCATCTTCAAGCGGGTTGTAGAAGAAGTCTAGGTTGAAGACAGGGCCTATAATGTATCTCTCAATCCTAGCATTCATCAAACCCTCCTTGGTTATTACTCCTTGTTTTATGAGGTCATCTGATTTTTTAACGTATTCACTGTGGTTTTTTGCTGTGAAGAAACCACGTTCCAGCTTCTTTTTCGCATGGTGGAGTTTCACAATGCACAACCCATCTATTTTTTCCGGGTCTTTTATTTTCTCTGGGAAGGGTAGCCCCGCTTTTTCCAAAAGCCAATAGTAATCCTTCTGCTCGCCGCGTTCTTCAGTCCTTAGCATGTTTCTGGAACCTACAAGAGGCACCATGAAGTCCTCCTCTATGGTCCTTAAGTCTATGTATGACGTGAATGACCTGTTTGGGATGAACAAGACATTGTCTTCCCTCATCCTCTCCTGCTCCGTTTTAGAGGTTATTTCCCTAAATTTATCATACACTCTGCATTCGTCAACGATTCCACGCTGTAATATTCCGTTTTTGTCCCTTCTTCCCTTGAAGTATCTTGCGTATGTCTTTTCCCTACCTTTCTGGGCGTAAAGCACAGTATTAAAACCTTCAGATACTGCACCTTCTGCGACGTCCAACGCGGAATGCGATGCCAAAACACCCAACTTTATCTTAGGATTCTCATAGACGTCAACAACATCCCAAATTTTCTCTCGCGCTATCATATTGGCTCAAAAAATATATGTTTAAAAGATTAATAATGCGCTATACTGCTGGCAGAACCTACTGTTTCGTGGCGTTTTCACCGCGTATTCTTCGTATTTCCTCTCGTATTTCGTCTGCGTTATCGCTTTGTGGATCAAGTACCAAATATTTCTCAAAGTATGTTGCTGCTTCGTTTGTTTGGTTCATTTTGTAGGATATCAACCCCATGTTCAAGTAGGCTTTGGCGTATGTGGGTTCTGTCTTCACTATCAACTGGTAGTGTTTATATGCTTCCACGTATCTGCCGTGTGTCATGAGGATGCCTGCGACATTGAATCTCGCCGTTGTGTATTCAGGGTCTAAACTCAGTGCAGTCATGTGGTATTTCAACGCCGTGTTTTTCTCTCCCTTAAGGCCATATGCGTATCCTAGGTTATTCATTGCTTTAGGGAGTTCAGGATTTCTAACCAATGCCTTCTTGAACTGCTCTATGGCGTCGTCTATTCTTCCAAGCCCCAAATACACATTTCCTAAATCGTACCTTAGTGTTGCGTCATCAGGGGATATTTTCACTGCAGTCTCTAAAAGGTATGCTGCCCGTCCCCTATCCTCTAGGAGGTAATATTGCGCCAGACGCACATAGTATATGACCTTAATCTGCTGGGTCATGTAGTCCAGGTTTATTGTTGTATTGGCGATTTCACTGAAGTCGTAGCGCTCCCAGTATTGAGTATTCCCTACAGAGGAGTTTTCGGGAACTATTTTGTAAATCAATCCTGTTTGAACTGCATTGTATCCTGGGAAGTCGCCTTCAGGCTCTGAAGTATAATACACTGGCCTACCCTTTTTTATAATATCATATTCTGTTTTTTTCTGCTTTAGATATTTTTCCTTCTGGGGCAGATAGAAGAAGTCGTCTCCGTAGAACTGATGGCTTAGCAGTCCGGTTTGCTCGACTAATGTCACATTCTTTGATTCTTCAACATATATCAAG